>NZ_JAAFYZ010000380.1 GCF_018274385.1 Catenulispora pinistramenti
CCCCCAGCCCAGCCCGGCTGCAGCCCGGCTACCTGCGCCAGCCCCCGACCTCGCAGGTCAGCCGAGGCGCGAATAGCCACGCAGCACGTCCGAGACCCGCACCTCAGCCGTCGCAGCGGCCCACACGGCAGCTCGGGCCTGCCAACCGCGCACAACGACCCGCCGCGCCAGCCAGCCGCACCTGCCCAGCATGCCAGCGAGGCAACTCCGCAGCGCCAACCAAGCCGCCAACCAGCGCGGACCCGGCAACTCACCCATTCGGCGCCAGCCAATCCGCGTAGCCCGATCTACGCCAATCACCCGATGTCCGATATGCAACCTTCACCCACTATTGAAGTAATCCAAAGGCCGCCAACCACCGCCAAACCCAACCGGCGGCCCCCGGACCGACGGTCACCACCGGCCGGGCGCGGACAGAGCTCACCGCACCCGCCCGAAGGCAGCCGCCACGCCCTCGATGACCACGCGTCGTCGACTGCTCGAAGCGAGGCGATAAGGGCCTCCGGCTTCGGCGAAGTCGGAGGCAGATGGGGGATCGCCCCGCATCGAGCAGGCCCCGCAAGGGGCGGGCACAGCACAACCCAACAGCCGGGCCCCGGCGTCTCCCCCAGGCGCCAGGGTCCGGCCCCCAAACCTGCCCTTCTTCAGCCCACCGACCCACCCGCCAACCAACCACCCGCTCCCGCAATCCGAAAGGTCGCCGACACCACCGCAGCGCACGTCCGGCGCGGCACAACCTCCGGCACCAACCTCAGCCACCCGCCCAAGACCCGGCTGGTACCTTGCCCGAGAATCGGGCATCGTTTCACCGCCGACGGCCGCCACGTCCGCAGCCCGCGGCTTGAACCATCGCAGGTCACGGCAGCCAACCTGACCGGCAGCAGCGCCAACGACGCCCCGGGCGGCCATCGACGAAGGCCCACGCCAAATGCCGCAGGCAACCGAGTCATGAAAGCGAGGCCGAAGCTTGTACGACGAACCAGCCCGGCAGCGGCCCCTGCCGGGACGCCGGCCGACATGACGCGGATCTTGGTGACCGGCATGTCCGGGACCGGGAAGACCACCCTGCTCGAGGAGCTCGGTCGGCGGGGCCACCGGGTGGTGGACACCGACTACGGGGACTGGCACGAGGTGGTCGACGGCGAGCGGCTGTGGCACGAGGGCCGGATCGGCGCCCTGTTGGATGGTGTCGCGGACGACAGTCACGAACTGTTGTTCGTGCAGGGAACGGTCCGCAATCAGGGGCATTTCCGCGACCGCTTCGATCACGTGGTACTGCTGAGCGCGCCGGCCGAGGTGATCATCGAGCGGCTGGCAACGCGCACCGACAATCCCTACGGAAAGAATCCTGCGGAGCTGGTCGAGACGTTGGAGAACCTGGAGTTGGTCGAGCCGCTGCTGCGGAAGTCGGCGACGTTGGAGGTGGTCACGACCGTCCCGGTGACCGAGGTCGCCGACGTGGTTCTAGCGCACGTGCGACGCGCCAAGATGTCGTCGTAGCGACCTCGGCCGTTCGCTCGGGGCTGGTAGCTTGCCCGCGTGGTCGGGCACCGTTTTCACGCATTGATGGCCGCCGTCGTGCGCAGGCTGCCGTTCGGGCTTTCGCGCGTCGTCGCACCCAGCATGCTCGGGTTCGCGGTCATCAACGGGTTCACCTTCTCGGTGGACCTCGGGTTGTTGACGCTGGCGCATCGGTTGCTGCACTGGCCGTACCCGGCGGCGGTCACGGTGTCGTACCTGACGGCGTTCGCGCTGAGCTTCGTGCTGAACCGGGGGTTCAATTTCCAGTCGCATGGGGCCCTGGGGCAGCAGACCGCGCGCTATGTGGTGGCAGTCGGGGTCAACTACTTGGTCTTCGTCCTCGGTGTCGGCACCGGTCTGACTGCGGTGGGGGTTGGCTACGCGCTGGCCCGCGTGCTGTCGGGGCTGCTCGAGGGCGTGTATATGTACTGCGTGATGCGCTGGGTGGTGTTCCAGGACGCTGCGGCTGCCCCGGCCGGCGCTGCAACCCCGGAGCCGACTGCCGCCCGGGCCGCCGCCGCAGCTCGTGACTCGTCTGGCGCCCGGGCTACCGCAGCTGCGGACCACCACTCGACCACCAGTGCGGACTCCTGACCCGGTGGCCGTCGCAACCGCCGACTAGCTGTACTGCCCGCCGCGACCATCGGCTCGGGCCGTCGCAACCTCTGGCTAGCCCGCCAAGACCATCAGCTCGACCGTCGCAACTACCGGCTGGCCCGCCGCGACTTCCGACCGGTCCGGCCGCGAGCCGCCCCCGACGACCTGCCTATCGCAGCTACTCGCGGCCCGCCCAGATCGATCGCACGTGCGTCAGGTGCGTCTTCATCAGGCCTTCGACCGTCGGGGCGTCGCGGGCAATGAGTGCGTCGACGAGTTGGACGTGTTCCTCGGCTGAGGCGGCTAGGACGCCGGCGTCGGCTAGGGAGGGTAGGCCGTAGAGGCGGGAGCGGTTGCGGAGGTCGCTGACTACTTCTACTAGGTGGGGGTTGCCGGACAGGCCTAGGAGGGCGAGGTGGAAGGCTTGGTCGGCCTCGACGTAGGCGATGAGGTCGCGGGCTTTGGCTGCGGTGACGATGGCTTCGGCTGCTGGGCGGAGGGCGGCCAGGTCGGCGGCGGGGGCGGTGCGGGCCAGGCCGGTTACTACCGGGACTTCGATCAGTGCCCTGATCTCAGTGAACTGGTCCAGGTCGGATTCGGACAGTTCGGTTACGCGGAAGCCCTTGTTTCGGACGACCTCGACCAGGCCTTCCTTGGCCAGGTCGAGCATGGCTTCGCGTACTGGTGTCGCCGACACCCCAAAGCCTGCGGCCAGGACCGGGGCTGAGTAGACCACGCCGGGGCGGAGTTCGCCGGCGATCAGGGCTGCGCGCAGGGCGTGCGAGACCTGTTCGCGGAGCGAGTTGTGGCCCAGTACCCGGGGCAGGTTCAGTGCCGGGCCGCGCTCGGCACCGGTGCCGGTGCCGGCGGTACCGAGCCCAGTGCCGGTGCCGGTGCCGGTGCCGGTGCCACCGCTGGCGTTGGTGCTGGCGGACCCTGCGGCTCCGGCGGCGGACGGGGCGGCGAAGACCGCGGCGCCGCTGGTAGTCCTGTCTGGCATGGTCGAAACCCTATCCCGTGATTAGAGCAGGAACCCAGCAGGGAACGGATCGGCTGGATCCAGGAAGTACTGGGCTGTACCGGTCACCCAGGCGCGGCCTGTCACCGTCGGGATCACCGCGGGGCGGCCGGCGACTTCGGTTTGCTCGACCAGGCGGCCGATGAAGCGGGTGCCGATGAAGGATTCGTTGACGAAGTCGGTGTTCAGTGGCAGTTCGCCGCGGGCGTGCAGTTGTGCCATGCGGGCGGAGGTGCCGGTGCCGCATGGGGAGCGGTCGAACCAGCCGGGGAAGATGGCCATGGCGTGGCGGGAGTGCTGGGCGGTGGAGCCGGGGGCGCGGAAGTAGACGTGGTGGACGGCGCGGATGGAGTCGTCGAGTGGGTGCACCGGCTCGGCGGCGGCGTTGATCGCGTCCATGGTGGCCAGGCCGGCGGCGATGATCTCGTTCTTGGCGGTGTGGTCGAAGGGGAGCTTGTAGGCGTCCAGGTCGACGATCGCGTAGAAGTTGCCGCCGTAGGCCAGGTCGTAGCCGACGGTGCCGAAGCCGGGGACGTCCACCTGCGCGTCCAGGCGTTCGGCGAAGCTGGGTACGTTGCGGATGGTCACGGACTTGGCGGCGCCGTCCTCGACCTGGACGTCGGCGAGGATCAGGCCGGCTGGGGTGTCCAGGCGAACGGTTGTTACCGGCTCTACGACTGGCACCATTCCGGTCTCGACCAGGACGGTCGCGACGCCGATGGTGCCGTGGCCGCACATCGGGAGTAGGCCGGAGACCTCGATGTAGAGGACACCGTAGTCGGCGTCGGGGCGGGTGGGGGGCTGGAGGATCGCGCCGGACATGGCGGCGTGGCCGCGCGGTTCATACATCAGCAGGGTGCGCAGGTGGTCCAAGTGCTCCATGAAGTACCGGCGCTTGGCCATCATCGTCTCGCCGGGGACGACGCCGACACCGCCGGTGATGACGCGCGTCGGCATGCCCTCGGTGTGGGAGTCGACGGCGTGGTAGACGTGCTTGGTACGCATCAGGCCTGCTTCCGCTCGCGCGCCTGCTCTTCCAGCGGCAGGACGCGAAGGGTGTCGGCCTTGATGGCGTCGTACTGGCCCGGCAGGAGCGAGACGCGGGGCGGGCGGCAGCCGCCGCCGTGCAGGCCGGCCAGGTCCATGGAGAGCTTGATGGCTTGGACGAACTCGGTGCGGGAGTCCCAGCGCAGGAGCGGGTGGAGGTCGCGGTAAAGCGGCAGGGCGGTCTGCATGTCCTGGGTGGTGGCGGCGCGGTAGAGATCGACGCAGACGTGCGGGATCGCATTCGGGTAGCCGGAGATCCAGCCGACCGCGCCGGCGAGGGCGAGTTCGAGCAGGACGTCGTCGGCGCCGATCAGGAGGTCGAGGTCGGGTGTCAGTTCCTTGATGCGGTAGGCGCGGCGGGTGTCGCCGGTGAACTCCTTGACCGCACGGATGTAGCCGGCTTCGTGGAGCTTCTGGAGTAGTTCGGGGACGAGGTCGACCTTGGTGTCGATGGGGTTGTTGTAGGCGACGATCGGCACGCCTACCTCGGCGACGGCCTTGTAGTGAGCCAGCACGGAGCGTTCGTCGGCGCGGTAGGCGTTGGGCGGCAGCAACATGACCGCTTGCGCACCCGCTTGCGCGGCCTGCTCGGCCCAGCGTCGCGACTCCATCGACCCGTACGCCGCGACTCCGGCCAGCACCCGGTCTCCGCCGACCGTGTCGACCGCGGTCTTCACGACGGCGGCGCGTTCGGCGTCGGTGAGCGTCTGGTACTCGCCGAGTGAGCCGTTGGGGCACACGCCGTCACAGCCGGCGTCGATGAGGGCGCGCAGGTTCGCGGCGTACGCGTCGAGGTCCACGGACAGATCGTCGCGGAACGGCAGGGCGGTGGCGACGACGACGCCGTGCCAGGGCATGCGGGACATGGTCACTTGTTCCTTCGGTCTTGCGCGGCAAGCATGCCGAGCGGTACGGGGCGCGCCAAGGGGCGCTTCGCAGCGGCGAGGAGGTCGGCGGGGGACGGCGGATCGGCGGCATCGGGGCGGGCGAGGCAGGCCACGGCGTAGCCGCAGACGCGGCCTTGGCACCAGCCCATGCCGGCACGGGTGAGGAGTTTGACGGTGCGGGCGTCGGCGGCGCCGAGGTCGGTGACGGCTTCGGTGATGGCCTCGGCGGGGACCTCTTCGCAGCGGCAGACGAGGGTGTCGGCGGTGAGGTGGTCGCGCCACGCGGCGGGGATCGGGTGGCGGGCGCGGAGGAGGTCGGCCAGGGCGCGTTGGCGGGCGCGGCGACGGAGGAGGGTGGGG
>NZ_JAAFYZ010000381.1 GCF_018274385.1 Catenulispora pinistramenti
GTCGTGGTGGTCGGGGTCGCGGGGGCGGGACCGGCGGCGGCCGGTACTACGGACACGGAGGCCGCGATGCCCGGTGCGGCCGCGAAGAACGCAGACGGCGCCCGCGTCCGGTTCGACCGGTGGACCACCTGGGCCGACTTCCGGTGCGGCGAGTCCGACGGCGTGCTGCCGCTGCCGGGGCCGCGGCTCGGCGTGGTGCTGGCCGAGCCGGCCGGGACCACCTCCTACACCGACCCCTATCTCAACACCACCGCCGAATACGAGTACGCGACCTGGACGTCCCCGATCCAGCGGCTGGACTTCGGCGCCACCCAGCTGACCGCGCACTGGAACGCCGACACCCCGGTCGGGACGTTCCTGAAGGTGGAACTGCTCGCCGCGATGGAGGACGGGCACCGCGACACCTGGGTCATGGGCATCTGGGCCCACGACGACAGCGAGATCGACCGTACCTCGGTCAACGGCCAGAGCAACGCCTACGGCGAGATCGACACCGACACCTGGAACGCCGAGACCGGGCACTCGATGCGGTCCTACCAACTGCGCCTGACCCTGTTGCGGCGTACCGGATCGCGGGTCACGCCGCGGGTCTGGCAGATCGGCGCGACCGCGTCCATGGTCCCGGCCCGCACCACCGTTCCGGCCAGCACCCCCGGCCCGGCCACCGGCATCACGCTGGCGGTCAAGCCCTACGCGCAGAACGTCCACAGCGGCCAGTACGTGCAGTACGGCGGCGGCGGTGAGGCGTGGTGCAGCCCGACCTCGACCGAGATGGTGGTGGAGTTCTGGGGCAAGGGGCCGACCAAGGAGCAGTTGGCGTGGGTCGATCCCAGCTATGCCGACCCCTCGGTGGACGAGGCCGCGCGCTACAGCTACGACTACGGCTACCAGGGGACTGGTAACTGGCCGTTCACCTGCGCCTACGCCGCCTCCTACGGCCTGGACGCGATGGTGGTGCGGCTGAACTCGCTGACCGAGCTGGAGGTCCTGGTCGCCGCCGGGTTCCCGGTGGTGACGTCGCAGTCGTTCACGCTGGCCGAGAACGGCTACTACGCCAGCGACGGGCACCTGTGGTGCGTCATCGGGTTCACCGACACCGGGGACGTGATCGTGAACGACCCGGCCAGCAACAGCGATTCCGACGTCTACACGGTCTACCCGCGGCGGATGTTCGAGACCGTGTGGCTGCGGACCGACTACACGAAGGCCGACGGCACGCCGGGGTCCGGGTCGGGCGGCGTCGCGTACCTGATCAAGCCGCATGACAAGGCGCTGCCGGCGGTGGTCGACCCGCGGAACCCCAGCTGGCCTTCCGAACACTGGGGATGAGCTGATTGAGGCCCCGGCGTGGCGGGCGTCAGGGGCCTCAATCACTATTGATATGGCGGCCGGTTACACGGGCGGTCACACCGCCGCTTACGCCGCCGGGTTACGCCGCCGGGTTACGCCGGCAGTTCGATGGACAGCGCGTGGCGGAACAGGTTCCGCGGGTCCCAGACGGCCTTGATCTGCTGCAACCGCTGGTAGTTGTCCTTGTAGTAGAGCTCTGACCACGGCACACCCGAGGTGTTCCAGGCCGGGTCGGCGAGGTCCACGTCCGGGTAGTTGATGTAGGAGCCGTCGCTGACGTCGTTCGGGACCGGGACGCCACCGGTGGCGGCGTAGATGCTGCGGTAGTACTCCTGGATCCACTTGACGTTGGCGGCGTCGTCGGCCTCCGCCAGCCACGTGTTGGAGAAGACGGCCTTCATCACCACATCGCGCTGGGCCACGGCGGTCGCGTCCGGTGCCACCGCTTGGACCTGGCCGCCGTAGCCGATCAGCAGCATGGCGGCGGCCGACGGAGCGCTCTTGTCGGACAGGCCCGCGTAGATCGCGTGCAGTTGGTCGTCGGTGTAGGACTTCTTCAGGTAGGCGGCCTTGAGCTTGTAGCGGCGGAACAGCTTGTCGCCGCCCTCGCCGTCGCCGGGCCAGGTGGTCATGTGCAGCCAGGGCATGGGGCCGCCCTGCTGGACCACCGGCTGCGGGGCGCCGTCGGCCGTGATCGCCGCCAACAGGTCGTCGACCTGGCCCTTGATGTCCGGCAGGGCACCGTCGGCCTGGACCACGAGGGTGAAGGTGCCGTTGTTGATGTTGCCGATCTCCAGGATGGCGTACAGGCCGGTGCCGGGCGCGCCGGGGACGCTGTGCTGCTCGTGCCAGACGCCGAAGTTGTGCAGGAGCTTGGTGAAGACGTCCTCGGTCATGGAGGCGTCGAAACGCCATTCGGCCAGGAAGAAGTACATCTCGCCGGGGACCGGGGGCAGGAGCTTGGCGGGATCGGCGCCGGTCGCGCCCGGGGAGCGGAACCAGAAGCGGGTCACGACGCCGAAGTTGCCGCCGCCGCCCCCGGCGTGCGCCCACCACAGGCCGTGGTGCGGGTCGTCGGGCTCGCGGGTGGCGGTGACGACGCGGACCCGGCCGTCCTTGTCGACCACGACGACTTCCACGGCGTAGAGGTGGTCCACGACGGAGCCGTAGCGACGGGACAGGGGGCCGTAGCCGCCGCCGGTGAAGTGGCCGCCGGCGCCGACGTCCGGGCAGCCGCCGGCCGGGAGGGTGACGGCCCAGCCTTTGAACAGGGCGGTGTAGACCTCGCCGAGGCGGGCGCCGGGCTGGATGGAGAAGGCGCGCATGGCTCGGTCGTAGCCGACGGCGTTCATCGGGGACATGTCGAGCAGGACCTGGACGGCCGGGTCCGCGGTGAAGTTCTCGAAGCAGTGGCCGCCGCTGCGGGGCGCGATGCGCTTTCCGGCGCGGACGGCGTCGGTCACGGCGTGGACGACGTCTTCGGTGCTGGTGACGACGCGGACTTCGTCGGGCTGGCCGACGAAGCGGAAGTTGTCGCCGCGCAGGAGGCTGTCATAGCGGATGTCGCCGGGGGTGATGCGGACCGGGCCCAGTTCGGGGACGGTTGCGGCTTCGACGGCGGCTTCGGTGGCGGCGGCGGTTCCGGGTGCTTGGTCGGTCGCGGCGTCGGCCCGGTTGGTCGCGGCGTGGGCTTGGCCGGCCATGCCGACGCCGGCCAGCGCCACGGATCCGGCGGCGACCGTACCGGCCCGGCCGAGCAGACCGCGGCGGGTGATGCCGCTGGTCGAGGGGGCGTCCATGGGTACCTCACTCACTTGGTGGCAATTCCGATATCAGAGAACGTACATGGGCGCTCCCGTCTGTGACGGCGAACGCTTATGCTGCGGATATGACCGCCGACGCCGCCGACGCCGCCCCTGCGGCAGACCCCGACGACACCGACACCGGCACCGGCACCGCGCTGATCTCCGGCGCGCTGCGCAGCCGGGACGACGACCCCGCACCGTGGACGGTGGCCTGGGGGATGCTGCCGCCGGGCGTCGAGACGGTGCGGGTGACGTTCCGCGACGGCCGCCGCACCGAACCGGCCGCACGGGTCGGCGTCCTGGGCCGGCACTGGGCCGCCGAGGTCGCCGGACGCTTCGACAAGGTGCAGGTCACCGGCGGCACGGTGCGCGAGAGCGCGAAGGTCAGGACGCGGGAGAAGACGCCCACGCCGGGACGCTTCTCACGCAAGCGGAGCGTGCTGCCGCCGAGCGATCCGTTGGAGCGGATGAAGCACCATTGGGGGCTGGCCGCGGTCATTCTGCAGCCCGGGAGCGAGGACCGGCCGGTGCTGCCGGACATCCGGAGCGCCGGCGGGGATATGGCGTAGTTCGCCCAGATCGCATAGTTCACCCAGATTCCGCACGCCTCGATTCTGGCGGATCAGGCGGCGGGATCGGGGCAGATCGACGGGTGCGTCCGGGTGAGGTGTCGGACCGCCGCGCCAGATCAGACCGGGAACTCGATGTGCGGCAACACGGAGAGCCCGGGCCCGAAGCGCGGCGGAATCGCCGGCTCCGCCCCGGCCGCCACCACCGGCGGCTCGACGAAGTCGACCTCGAGCTCGGACCGGTGCAACGCCACCACATCGGCCGCGTCCGGCAACCCGGGCTGCTCCACGACCAGCAACGGCCGCTCCAGAACCGGCGACAGCAGCTCCAGCACATTGTCGACCGGCGCCGGCACCGCGGGCTGATGCAGGTCCAGCCCCGTCCACGGATCAGCCTTCGCGAACGCCGCCTGCCGAGCCCGCCGATCCGCCGCCCGCACCACGGTCGCGGCCGCGTGGATGGTGGCGATGACGTCGTCGGCGGTGGTGGGGAGCGCCACCACTCCGGAGGTGGGCATGGGCATCGCCAGGTCGGTGGTGGCCAGGTAGGCCGGGGTGGCTATGTCGGTGCTGGCGGTGGGGACCAGGTCGGTGCTGGCGGTGGGGACTGGGTCGGCGGAGGTCGGGTCGGCGGAGGTCGGGTCGGTGGAGGTCGGCTCGGCGGAGGTCGGGTCGGTGGAGCTGGCGGAAGCGGCTGCGGCGGCGCCGAAGCCGGCCTCAGCCTCGGCGGAGCTGGTGGCAGCCTCGGCGGAAGAGGCGCCGGTGGAGCTGGCTTCGGCAGAAGTGGCAGTGGCTGCGAGGGAGCTGGCCTCGGCGAAGTCAGCCTCGGTGGAGCTGGCGGCGGCTTCGGCGGGACTAGCCTCAGCCTCGGCAGAGTCAGCCTCGGTGGAGCTGGTGGCAATCTCGGCAGAGCCGGCTTCGGTGGAAGTAGCGGCGGCTGCGGAGTTGGCCTCAGCCTCGGCAGAGCTGGCCTCGCTGAAGCCGGATTCGGCGGAAGTGGCGCCGGTCTCGGCGGAGCTGGCCTCGGTGAAGGCGGCTTCGGCAGAGGCGGAGGTGGTTGGTGCGCTGTCGGAGTCAGCCGATTCGGCCGCGTTGGTGTCGGCATCGGCCTCAGTGATGGGGAGATCGGCGAGGTTCGTGGTGTCGGCCTCATCCGCGTCAGCGCGCACCGGCGCGAACGCGACCGTCGGCGCCTGCGCCGAGCCGGGCCGGGGACGCGTCACCTGCTTGATCGCTCCGACCGGCAGCGAAATGGTGGCCGTCGCGTCCGAACTGCTTTCGGCGACCGCCCGCTTCACCGCGCCGACGTTGAGCGTGACCGTGGAGATCGCATCCGAACCGCGTCCGGGACCTTCATCGCCACCGCTCGAACCAGCACCGTTGCTTGAACCGGCGCCATTGCTCGAACCAGCACCATTGCTTGAGCCGGCGCCGCTACTCGAACCAGCACCGTTGCTCGCGCTAGCGCCGTTGCTCGCGCTAGCACCGTTGCTTGAGCCGGCGCCGCCATCCGCCGCCTCGGCGGCAGCCGCCGCGGCATCCGCCCCGACAGCCTCAGCCCGCTCCACCGCCGTGAAGGCGACCGTATCCACCTCGGCGCTCGCCGATCGGGGCGGCGCCGGGGCGGCGTTCACCTCGACGGCGGGCAAATCGCGCGTGCCGGGGGCCGCCGTCGAGGTG
>NZ_JAAFYZ010000382.1 GCF_018274385.1 Catenulispora pinistramenti
GCCGAAGGCCGCGCCACCCGATGAGAACTCAGAGCACTGTTATTGCCACTGCTACTGCTACTGCAGCTGTCACTGGAAGACCTGGAACTCCGAGAGCTGCCCGGCCGGCCATCCGGTGTTCGCGGTGAAATTCAGCCGCAGGTACCGGGTGCTGGTCGAGGGGAACGTGATGGTCACGGTGTTCCCCGTCGAAGGGTTGAAGGTGTAGTTCGCCGATCCGACGACGGTCGAGAACGTGCTGCCGTCCGTGGAACCGAGCACCGACAGCGTCTGGGTGCGGGTGGCCCAGGCGGTCGCCGGCGGGAGGTCGAGCACGATCTTGCTGACGCTCTTGGCCGCGCCGAGATCGACCTGGAGCCACTGCGGGAACGCGTTGTCCGTGCTCTCCCAGTAGGTGCTGGTGTCACCGTCGACGGCGTTGGCCGGCGCGTAGTTCTGCGTGGAGCCGCTGGCCGATGCCGGCTGGTTGAGCGCCAGATCGGTGTTGGCGGACCCGCCGGTGCCGGTCAGGGCGACCGTCGCCGGGCTGTTCGGGGCGTTGCTGGCGATGCTGAGCGAGCCGGTCCGGGCGCCGGAGGCGGTCGGGGTGAAGGTGACGTTCACCGTGCAGGACGCACCGGCGGCCAGAGAGCTGCCGCAGTTGTTGGTCTGCGCGAAGTCACCGGTGGCCGCGATCGAGGAGATCGCCGCAGCGCCGTTGCCGGAGTTGGTGACGGTGACCGCCTGCGTGCCGCTGGTGCTGCCGACGGCCTGGTTGCCGAACGACAGGCTGGTCTGGTTGGTCGCGATCGACGGGCCGGTGCTGCCCCCGCCGCTGCCGAGGTAGGCCTGGAAGTCAGAGAGCTGACCGGCCGACCACCCGCTGTTCGCGGTGATGTTGACCCGCAGGTAGCGGGCGGTCGTGGTGGTGAAGGGGATGGTCACCGTGTTGTTGTTGGCGTTCGGGTCGAAGGTGTAGCCGGCGGAGCCGACGATGGTCGAGAAGTTGGTGCCGTCGGTGGAACCGAGCACCGACAGGGTCTCGGTGCGGGCGCTCCACGCGGTGGACGGCGGCAGCCGCAGGACCACCTTGCCGACGCTCCAGTTCTGGCCGAGGTCGACCTGCGCCCACTGCGGGAAGGAGCCGTTCGCGCTCTCCCAGTAGGTCGACGGGTCGGAGTCGGTGAGGTTGGCCGGCACGTAGGCGCCGTTGCTGGAACTGGCCGTGGCCGGCTGCCCGGCCGCGAGGTTCACGGTGCCGTCGACGCCGGTGCCGCTGAGGGCCACGGTCGTCGGGGTGTTGGTGGCGTTGCTGGCGACCGTGAGCGAGCCGGTCCGCGCGCCGCCGGCGGTCGGGGTGAACTTGACTGTCACGCTGCAGGAGGCGTTGACGGCGATCGAGGAGCAGTTGTTGGTCTGGCTGTAGTCACCGGTGACGGAGACCCCTGACACACTCGCCGCGCTGGTGCCGCTGTTGGTGATGGTCACCGTCTGCGGCCCGGCCGAGGCGCCGACCGCGGTGCGGGCGAAGGCCAGGCTGGCCGGGTTGGCGTTCAGCACCGGTCCCGGCGCGATGCCGGTGCCGGACAGCGAGACGGTGTCGGTGACGCCGCCGGCGTTGACGGTGAGGCTGCCGGAGCGGGCCCCGGCCGCGCTCGGCGTGAAGGTGACGTTCACCGTGCAGGAGCCGTTGGCCGCGATCGACGACCCGCAGTTGTTGGTCTGCGCGAAGTCGCCGCCGGCCGCGATCGAGGACACCGCGGCCGCCGAACCGGTCGGGTTGGACACCGTCACGGTCTGCGCCGCGCTGGTCGCGCCGGTCGCCACCGAGCCGAAGTTCAGCGAACCCGGGCTGGTGCTGACGCTGCTGGCCGGGTAGGGCGGGAAGACCGGTGCGGGGCTCGTCGTGATGCACTGCGTCGGGCTGACGCCGGAGTTGCCGCCGTTGTCGGTGATCGCGAAGGAGTTGCCCTCACAGCTGTAGCTGGGGGCGTTGCCCGCGTTGGCCTGCGCGACACCGGTCGCGGTGACGTTCTGGAACGTCGCGGCGCCGCCGGTCTGCTCCTGCATCGCGAAGGTCCCGGTGCCGGCGATCGTCACGTTGTTCAGGCTGACGCCGCTGACCGTGCCCTCGACCCACTGGACGGCCTCGAACGGGCTCTGCTCTATCAGGGCATTGCTGACGTTGATCGGCCCGGTGATCGCGCCCTGACTCCCGTCGAACCACAGCGCCCCGACCCCGAACTGCCAGTTCGGGTCCAAGCTGCCGTCGCGGATCAGGGTGTTGTTCTCGATCGTGGTGGTGCCGACCGGCGTGGAGCTGAAGCGCTGGCCGACCTGGATGCCGCCGCCCTGGGTGATGCCGGTGTCCACGACCAGGTTGCCGGAGACCGTGTTGTCGTGGCCGCCGTAGATCGCGATGCCGTTGGCCAACTGCTGGTCCTGAACGGTGTTGTTGGAGATGGTGTCGTTGGCGTCCGCCCCGATGCCGGAGTCGGCCCAGGTCGCGATGCCGTCGTCACCGGTGTTACGGATGTCGCTGTTCGTCACGGTGGAGTTGGTCACGCCGCCGTGGAAGTTGATGCCGTCGGCCGTGGTGTTCCGGATCCGCATGCCGCTGAAGGTCAGCTTGTCCATCGGGCCGTCCATCCAGGCCCCGACCTTCATGTGCTCGATCCAGATGTCGCTCACGGTCGAATCGCTCATCGCGCCGCCGATCCCGTTCACCTGCGCGCTGTCGTCACGCTGCTGGACGTTGCCGAAGATGGCGAAGTTCGACAGGTGCACGTTGGTGGACGGATTGGGCGCGGAGTTGCCGTAGAAGCCGGGCGCCGTCCCGGTCACCGTCGAGTACCACATGCCCGCGCCGGCCACCGTCACGTTGTTCACGGATATGTGGCCCGGAATGTTGAACGTCCCCGGCGGGATCCACACCGTGCCGCCCGCGCCGGCCGCCGCGATGGCGGCGTTGAAGGCGCTGGTGGAGTCGTTCACGCCGGTGGCGTCGGCGCCCTCACTGGTCACCGAGACCGAGCCGGCCGGCTGGGTCAGCGCCGGGCCGACGTTCTCGAAGTCGGCGAGGTTGACGGTGTAGGAGGAGGCGCTGTCACCGGCGTCGACCTGCAGCTTGAAGGTGGTCCCGGCCTGGTAGGTGGTGTTGAACAGCTGGTGCACCTCATCGTAGAAGTGGTGCGGATTGCCACTGCTCGGGGTGTTGGTGAACGGGTAGCTGCCGTAGTACCAGCTGTAGGCGTTGGTCAGCGTCAGGTTGGACTGCTTGGTCCCGTTGACGTACAGCGACAGCGGCGCGGTGTAGACCGAGCCGTCGGAACTGTCCGGAATGCTGTACCGGAGGTCGATCGAGTTGGTCGCCACCGGCGTGGTGAAGGTGATGCTCTGCCCCGAGCCGTTCCCGGCCAGGGTCACAGCCTGACGGTAGGAAGCCTCGTCCGCCAACTGCCCCTGCGAGAAACTGGGACCGATCAGCGTGCCGGTGGTGGCCGCCTTCGCGGCCTCCACCTCGACATAGGGCAGGCTCGCCCCGCCACCGCCGGTGGCCCCGGCCGCGGCCGCGGGCGAGGCGGCGAGAGCGACCAGCGTTCCGGCGGTGGCCAGAACCGCGCCGAGGGCGGCGGCCAAGGCGCGTCGAGTGGGGTGCTTACGCGCGCCGGGAATCCCGGCGCGTGCGGATCTGGACATCACAAAGGGCTCCTTCGATGGGGCACCGTGCGGGGGACGGGCCGTGGGGTGCGGCCCGTTGGGGGATGTCGCAGGCGGAGCGTAACGCTGGCGACACTTGCGCGCAATATCCTGATGCCAGTGCTGCAAAGAGTTTGCCGTTCGATGAAAAATCACGATGCACGCGCAGGCGAGGGCGAACCCGCAGGTCAGGGTGTTGATTGATCGACCGGGCCGGACCCCGTCGGCCGGACTCGACGGATCAGCCGAGCCGGAGCTGATCAGCGGGGCGGGTGATCGGCTGGGCGGGTGCGATCGGCCGGGCAGGTCGGCGTTTACCGAGTCGACATCTGGCGGATCGATATCCAGTGCCGCATCAGGCAACGTTTGCCCTGGTGGTGATTTGGCGCGGACGGAGGTCGTCGGCGTGGCGGTTTCGGCAGCTGATGTAGCGGCGGATCATGCTGCGCTGTTCCGCGTGCCGAAGCGGCGCAGCCAGTCAGGGGCTGGGGTTTGTGGGCCGGGTTGCGGTTGGTCTGTGGGTTTTAAATGCTTTTTACGCCTTCGGTCATAGTTGTGCCGGTTCGGGGTTCGGGTCGGCGAGTCGTGTTTGTCGGCTGCCGGTTTCCGCGTTCACAACCCCGCCCCACCTCAGGCCTCTTCAACTCCAGCAAGTCCGGGCAAGGGCAAGATCAACAGCAAAGTCAAGGTCAAGAGCTGTGGTGAAGAGCCGGGCCTCCGGCGGGCCTCGACAACCTCAGGGAAACTAGCGCGGTTCCCTCGGGTGGCCGGGTCAGGGCTCAGCGGCTGCGGTCCCTGAGATGGTGCGGTCCGTTCCCCACGGTCGCGTCGTCAGCCCGGGGGGTACAGCACCGGTGTCCGGGGGTAAAGTCCGCGCGCTGCGGTAATGCTGGTAGGCGGCGGTTTCGTATGGCGCGAACTTGACCCCCGGCCACCGGCACTGTAGGCGAAGCCCTGCCGACACGACCGAGGGGAACGAACCGAAAACCAGCCGGAAGAATGGCAAAGCCCAGTGGTTCGGTACCGGCGGCTCGGCGGATTCGGCCGCCGGTTCAGCGCCTGGCAGCGCACCAGCCCCGAGGTGCACATTCCCGGCTAGCGGGTGCGGACCGCCCCGACTACCAACACAGACACCGACGGCTACCGGATCGACCTCGCCACCAAAGCCGATGCTGCGGACAGCAAGGCCAGCCGGGGATATCAGTCGCGGTTGGTTGCTAGGCACAGCCGCACCGCACCCGGGCATGTTCTCGACCAACTGACCAGCGACCCGCCGCCACAGCCTCACCGACAGCTGCGTCACCAAGCCGTGTCCTCGGTCCCTGCGATTGCTATTCTTCCGGCTGGTTTTCGGTTCGTTCCCCTCGGTCGCGTCGGCAGGGCTTCGCCTACAGTGCCGGTGGCCGGGGGTCAAGTTCGCGCCGTACGAAACCGCAGGTCAAATGCACGACCGCCGCGCGCGGACTTTACCCCCGGACACCGGTGCTGTACCCCCCGGGCTGACGACGCGACCGAGGGGAACGGACCGCACCACCCCACAAACCACAGCCGCTGAGACTAGATCAGCCACCCGAGGGAACCGCGCTAGTTTCCCTGAGGTTGCCGAGGCCCGCCGGAGGCCCGGCCCTTCATCACAGTGGTCTGGCGCGTTGCAGCGCCGTCGTGTCGGCGCGAAAATGACCCCGAGAGG
>NZ_JAAFYZ010000383.1 GCF_018274385.1 Catenulispora pinistramenti
GGGGACAGAGGTCTTCTGGACCGGCGGGGCGAGCGGTGCCACCGGGGTCGGCCCCAGGGTGTTGCCGGAGGGCCATACGGCGACGGTGACCACGGCGATCGCCATCGCCGTGCCGACACCGACGCCGGCGGTGGTGGCGGCGCGGATCCGGCGGCGGCGGGCCGCGCGGCGGCGGATCTGCTGGAACGCGCCGGGCGGGGGCGCCAGCAGATGCACTCCGGGGCACAGCAGCGCCGTCAGTTCGTCGTCGCCTTCAATGCCGTCTATGCCGTCTATGCCATCAATGCCGCCGATAGCGTCGTCGCCGTCGATGCCGCCGATGCCGTCATCATCATCGTCCGCGGGCTCAATGAGCGTGATCAAAACGTCCTCCGAGTCCGGCGCGCAGGAGTTCCCGTGCCGCGTGTAGGTCGGACTTGACCGTTCCTTCTTTACGCCCGATCAGCCGGGCGATCTCGCCGACTGGGAGATCGGCGTAGTAGTACAGCAGAACGGGAGTGCGCAGCCGCTCCGGGAGCGACCGCACCAGCATCCGTACCGGCACGGCCGCATCCGCACCCTCCCGCCGCTGCGCCAGCTCCGCCTCGGTCGTGACCTGACGCAGTGCCCGCCGTTCGCGGTCCAGCTTGCGCCAATGGTCGCGGACCAGGTTCGCCGCCGTCACGTAGAGGAAGCCGCGGGGCTCCCGCACCGCGGTCCAGTGTCCCCAAAGACGGGTGAACGCCTCCGAGGCGATGTCGTGGGCGGTGGCATCGTCGTCCACCAGCCGGCGGCACCAGCCGGCCAGGCCTGGGTAGAGATCGGTGAACAGGTCGGACGCCGCCCGATCCTTCTCCCCGGAATCCTTGGACCGGCTCAACTCTCTCCAGATGCTCGGAACATGATGGTACTGACGGCCCCTGACCCCTAACCCGCGCTGCCGGCCAGGGAGGCGAAGACCACCACGTTGTCGAGGTAGCCGTCGTCGGTCCGCGGTCCCCCGCAAGTGATCAGACGCAATTCCGGCCGGTTTACGTTCCCATAGACCTGCTGCGTGGGGAAATGGTCCTTGGAGACCGTCTGCACGCTGTCCACGGTGAAGTCCGCCGAAGCCCCGTCCTGCAACCCGACCGTCACCCGGTCGCCGGGCCGCAGCTTGGCCAACCGCAGGAAGACGCCGTCGCCGAACTTGCCGACCGTGACATGACCGAGGATCACCGACGGTCCGGTCTGTCCCGGGGTGGGCGAACCGCGGTACCAGCCGGCCGGGCTGTCCGCCTGGATCGGCGGCACCTGCACCGTGCCGTCCGAGGCCAGACCGAGCGAGATCACCGGGGTGTCGACGCCGATACCGGGGATCTGAAGCCGGACCGGAACCGACCGCGCGATCGCGCCGGAGTTCGACGAACCGCCCGCCTTACTCCCCGACGAACCGCCCGCTGAGCCACTTGCGGGAGTGCCGACAGAACCGCCCGCCGCGCCAGCCGCCCCGGCGGACGCCGACGCCGAAGTCGTCCCGGTCCCGCCCGCGGTCCTCCCAGACCCCGCGGCGGCCGGTCCCGAAGCGGCGCCGCACCCGCCGGCCAGCATGAGGGCGGCCAGCCAGGCCGGCCACCCCCGCGTCCAGACTGGGCGCAAGATCAGCCCCGGCCCTTGAGCCGGCGCCGGGCCACCACGGTGCCGCCGCCGCCCAGAAGGGCGACCATGGCGGCGCCGACGGCCGCGGCCTGACCGTCGTTGTGCGAAGCCACCGGCGGCACACCGGTGTTCGGCGCACCCGACGGAACCGAGGTGATCTGGCTGCCGGGCACGGACGGGGCGGCGCTGGGGCTCGCGGACGCGTCGGTGGGCGGCGCGGTCGAGGGCACCGGGCTGGCGGACATAGTGCTCGGCGCGGTGCTGGTCACGGAGCTGCTCGGCATCGCCGTGGGCTGCGCGCTGGGCGCAGTGGACGTGCTCGGCGCGCTGGAGGGCTGGCCGGAGCCGGTGCTGTCGGCGAACGCCGTTTCCGCCCCGACTCCGGCCAGCATCGCGGTGCAGGCCAGGGTGGTGAGCAGACTGCGAGTACGCATGAGGACTCTCTCTTCGGTCGATCCACAGTGGATCCGTTGGTGCGGAACCAGGCGTAGAGACGACGGCGGGCACGGTCCGGTTGTAAAGGGTTGGCAAAGAACTCAAGCCGGCCGTCAGAGCAGACCCGCTCCCGGCTCATCGGCCGCGACGAAATCCTCGCGGCCTTTCAACTTCCGCTCCGCCGCAAGGCTCTACCCAGTGAGCGTGGCCGATCCGTGATGAGTGGGACAGGAGCCTGACATGAGTGACGAGGAACGTGACGAGGAACTCGGAGACGAGGTCTCCCGCATGCTGCACAACCGGGCCCTGCGGTATCGCCGCGCGGGCCTGCTCGGGATCTACGGGCCGTACCCGTCGGTCCGAAGGTGGTGTTGGCGCGCAGCGGTCACAACCACCGCGGCCTTGGCAGTCGCCGGGGCAGCCGCCGCCTACTCCGCGCTCAGACTGCGCGGCAACTGATGAGCCGAGGCCATCGGCGATCCCGGGGCTACGCGACCGCCTACCAACCGCCGCGCCGTCGCGGTGGCAAGGTGCGGCCCTGGGCGCCGTTGTTCGTACTGATCGGACTCCTGAGCTTGTTCAGCGGCTGCATGTACGCCGGGTACTCGTACTACAAGGACAAATACGGTCCCGCGCCCGACTACACAGCCGCGGCGACCTGCAAGCCGACCGCGAAGGTCGCGGTCGGCGTCCCGCGCGGCGCCACCGGTCAGCAGATAGCGGACGCGCTGCACACCGCCGGCGTGGTCAAGAGCGCCCGGGCGTACGTCAACGCGGCCAACCAGAACCAGGGCTCGACCGGCATCGTGGCCGGCACCTACACGATCTGCCCGCAGATCTCCGGCGACAACGCGGTCCTGGAACTGTTGAAGAAGTCGAACCTGTCCGACGCCTCACAGATCATCGTGACCTCCCACGAGTGGTCGAAAGACGTCATCGCGGAGCTGATCACCAAGAAGAACTGGAAGCAGCCCGATTTCGACGCGGCGATCGCCGACAACACCATCGGCCTGCCCGCCTGGTCGGTGGACTCCAGCACCCACAAGTTCACGGTCGAGGGCATGCTGGAGCCGGGGACGTACTCGCTGACGTCGAGCGACACCCCGGCCAGCGTGCTCAAACAGATGGTCGCGAACCGGACAGCGTTCCTGAACAGCATCAACTTCGTCGCCAAGTCCGCGACCCTGACCTGCGGTACCACCAAGTGCACGCCGGAGCAGGTGCTCACCGTCGGCTCCATCGCCGAGGGCGAGGTCACCGACCCCGGCGACGGCCAGAGAGTCGCCGAGGGCGTCTACACGCGCCTGAAGGACAACGACTACCTGGGCGTCGACTCGACCGCGCTGTACTGGATCGGGCACCTCCCGAACGGCGGGCTGCCGACGAAGACCCAGGTTCGGAACGCGAACAACCCCTACTCGACCTACGCCCCGCACCACGGCCTACCCCCGACGCCGGTCTACATCACGTCGGACGACATGATCAAGGCCGCGCTGGCACCGACCCATAAGAGCACTTACTACTGGTGCGTCACCCCGACCGGGACTGAATTCTTCACCGAGAAGCAGCTGGTGGCGCGTAACAGGGCTTGTGGCGACTGAACGAGCGTCTTCAAGATCGCAGTTCCTTCCCGCATCTTCGGAACCGGCCGATCCTCAGAGCGGCCGCCCCATCTGCTCGGAGAGCTTGGCGAGCTGGTCCAGGCGGCGCTCCAGCTTCGGGTGCGTCGAGAACAAGCCGGCCAGCGATCCGACCGGGCTGATGAAGAAGGCGTTGAACGCCTGCACGCTGCGCAGGTCGCGACTCGGGATCCGGGCCGCGGAATCAGTCAGCTTCACCAGCGCCGAGGCCAGCTCGGAGGGCTGACCGGTCAGGATCGCCCCGTCCCGGTCCGCAGCCAGCTCGCGATACCGCGACAGAGCCCTGATCAACAGGAAGCTGATCGCGTAGACCGCGATCGAGACCACCATGACCGCCATGAGGATCATCGCCGTGTTCTGGTCCTGGCGCCGGCCGAAGGCCTGGGAGTACAGCGTGAAGCGCATCATCAGCCCGGCCACGACGCCCAGGAAGGAGGCGATGGTGATCACCGCGACGTCCCGGTGCGCGACGTGCGTCAGCTCGTGGGCGATGACGCCCTCCAACTCCTTCTCGTCCAGCAGCCCGAGAATCCCGGTCGTCACACACACCACCGCGTGATCGGCGTTCCGGCCGGTCGCGAACGCGTTGGGCACGTCCAGTTCGGCGACGGCCACCTTCGGCTTCGGCATGTCGGCCAGGGCGCACAGCCGGTCCACGATCGCGTGCAGCTGCGGATACTGCTCAGCCGTGACGATGTGCCCCTTGAGGGCGGCGAGCGCGATCCGGTCGGAATACCAGTACTGGGCAAACAGCAGACCGCCGAGGATCACCACGATCAGCACGACGGACTTGAGCAACACCACCAGCGCCGCCGCGAAGGCGACATACAACAGTCCCAGCAGGAACATGGTCAGGCCCATCCGCACGGTCAACCGGCGGTCGGGCTGGATACGGCTTCGCACAGCGCCTCCTCGTATCTGCTCCTCCCACTCCCAGCATGCGCCCCGACAGGCACTTTGGAACAGTGCCGTACGCCTATGAAGGCGATGACCTGGTCCTCGACCCGCAATTCCTAGATCTGCTGTTCCCAGATCCGCTACTCCCAGATCCGCTCCCCCCGGATCCGCTACTGCCAGCCCAGGGGGATCGGGTCAGGCCCGACCGGCGGTTCGCCCCCGGCCACGTTGAACGCTTCGAGGGCCTCGACGAAGCGGTCCCGGTGTTCGGCGGGCATGCTCGCGACGATCGCCGCGATCTC
The DNA here is from genome assembly GCF_018274385.1 of Catenulispora pinistramenti. Lineage (GTDB taxonomy): Bacteria > Actinomycetota > Actinomycetes > Streptomycetales > Catenulisporaceae > Catenulispora > Catenulispora pinistramenti. The sequence goes on from NZ_JAAFYZ010000383.1 coordinate 4,892, forward strand.
CTCCCGGCGGCGGCTGGTGGCCTGGTCCACGACGCGGCGTCCGGTGCCGGTGAGGGCGAGGATGGACTCGCGGCGGTTCTCCGGGTTGGGGGCGCGGTCGATCATCCCGGCCGCGGCCAGCCGTTCGGCCATGCGCATCGCGGTGGAGGGGTTGACGGCCAGGTGCTCGGCCAAGTGGGTCAGGCGCAGCGGGCCGCGGAGGCCAGCACCACCAGGGCGCGGAACTGCGGCAGGGTCAGGCTGTCCTCGACCTCGTTGAGCGAACGCGCGGAGACCGCCACCAGCAGCCGGGACGCCGTCAGGACCGCGTCGGTGACCCGGTCGACGTCACCGACGTGCTCGACACCGGGCCGCGCGGACGCCGACACGTTCCCGGTGCTCGCCGGGGTTCTGGCGGATCGCGGACTCATGCCCTCCTTCATTTGCATAATGCAAATCATGTCCTCCGCGAGCGACCCCGCGCCCCCGATACC
>NZ_JAAFYZ010000384.1 GCF_018274385.1 Catenulispora pinistramenti
TCGCCTACAGTGCCGGTGGCCGGGGGTCAAGTTCGCGCCATACGAAACCGCCGCCCACCTGCATGACCGCCGCGCGCGGACTTTACCCCCGGACACCGGTGCTGTACCCCCCGGGCTGACGACGCGACCGAGGGGAACGGACCGCACCACCCCACAAACCACAGCCGCTGAGACTAGATCGGCCACCCGAGGGAACCGCGCTAGTTTCCCTGAGGTTGCCGAGGCCCGCCGGAGGCCCGGCCCTTCACCATGGGTTTGACTTTGATCTTGCTGTTGATCTGGCCTGTGCCCTTGATCTTGCTCTTGATCTGGCCCTTTGCCCTTGTTCTGGCTTGCTGGAGTTGAAGAGGCCTGAGTTGCGGCGGGGTTGTGAACGCGTAAACCGGCAGCCGACAAACACACCCGCCGCCCCGAACCCCGAACCGGCACAACTATGACCGAAGGCCGTAAAAATCGCCTTTCAACCCACACCCCAACCGCAACCCGGCTCACAAACTCCAGCCCTCAGCAAACTCCACCCGCCGACGGATCCCGCCCGGCGACCAGCACATCGCGAACCACGTCACGAGCTCCCGAGCAAAGCCCGAACTCCCAGGCAAACGTTGCCCGACACGGCACTAGCCCCACTAGCCCTACCGCCCTACCCCTGCGCCGCCTCGCTCGCCCGCCCCGGCAGCAGCGCCGCCACGATCCCGGCGGCGGCCAGCGCGATCGCCGCGCCGATCATCGCGCCGCTGAAGCCGGCGGCCATCGCCACCTTGGGGCCGCCGCCGTGGGTGGCGGCGATGTGCGCGGAGATCGTGGACAGCGCCGCCAGTCCGATGGCGCCGCCGACCTGGCGTGAGGTGTTGATCAGGCCGGAGGCCAGGCCCGCCTCGTGCCGGGGCATCCCGGCGGTGCCGGCGACCGCCAGCGGCGTCATGGCCAGGCCCATGCCGAAGGTGAGCAGCATCAGCGGGCCCAGGACGTCGGCGGTGTAGGAGCCGTCGGCCGGGAAGCGCGCCAGCCAGGCCAGGCCGACCGCCGCGACCAGCGGGCCGACCAGCAGCAGCGGCCGCGGGCCGATCCTGGGCAGGATGCGGGTCGCCAGCATGGTGCCCAGCACGATCATCGCCGAGCCCGGCACGAACGCGAATCCGGCCTGCAGCGCGTCGAAGCCGAGCACCTGCTGCAGGTAGAGGCTGACGTAGAACCACATCGCGAACATGCCCGCGCCGATCAGCAGCGCGGCCAGGTCGGCCACGGCCAGCGACCGGTTCCGGAACACCCGCAGCGGCACCAGGGCGTGCTTGCTGCGCGCCTCCAGCAGGACGAACAGCGCCAGCAGCACCGCACCGGCCACGATCGGGACCAGCACTGTCGAGGAGCCCCAGCCGTGGGTGTCGGTGGTGACGACGCCGTACACGATGCCGGTCAGACCGAGGGTGACGGTGATCGCGCCGGGCAGGTCCAGGGTGCGCAGCGTGGCGCCGCGGCCCCGGGTCTTGGCGATCAGCGGGACCGCCGCCAGGAGCAGCACCACGCCGATCGGCACGTTGACGAACAGCACCCAGCGCCAGCTCACCCACTGCGTGAGCATGCCGCCGACGACCGCGCCCATCGCGCCGCCGGCCGCCATCGTGGCGCTCCAGGCGCCGAGCGCCTTGGTCCGCTCACGCGGGTCGGTGAAGGTGGTCATGATCAGCGTCATCGTCGCCGGGGCCAGCACCGCGCCGGCCAGGCCCTGCACCGAGCGGGCCGCGATGAGCAGCGTGCCGGTGTTGGCCATGCCGCCGGCCAGGCTGGCGGCGGTGAAACCGACCAGACCGGTGAGGAACACCGGCTTGGCGCCGAACAGGTCGGCGGCGCGTCCGCCGAAGAGCAACAGGCCCGCGAAGCCGAGCGCGTAGGCGTTGACGACCCACTGCACGCCGGTCGGCGACAGGTCCAGCGCGCCGCGCATGGCCGGCAGGGCCACGTTCACGATGCTGACGTCCAGGACCACCATGAACTGGGCGACACAGGCGATGACCAGCAGCGCGCCCTTGTTGCCGACCCTGCTGCCACCGGCGCGCGGACCCGGCACGGCGGCGGCCGTCTGACTCGGTGGCGTGCCGGCTATCTGATCAGTCTGGGACATGGAGCCCTCCCCGGAGTGCGTTTAATCTTAGAGTGACTCCAATGATAGACGGAGTCCAGCTATTATTTATTCCATGGACACCGGACGAGGACCGAGCCAGGACGGCAAGCCCGCCGCCCCGCAGAGCGACCCGCCGCAGCAGGGCCTGCGCGAACGCAAGAAGCAGCGCACCCGCATGGCGATCTACGAGGCCGCGATGGCGCTGTTCGCCGAGCGCGGCTACGACCACGTGACGATGGCCGAGATCGCCCGCGCCGCCGACGTCGCCCCGGCCACGGTGTTCACCCACTACGCGTCGAAAGAGGATCTGGTCTACGAGCTGCGGCACGTGGCCAACGACCGGCTACGCGTCGCCCTGGGCTCGCGGGCCGCCGAGGTCGGCGTGCTGACCGCGGTGAAGGAGTGGCAGCTGGCGATGTACGAGTACTACGTCGAGTCGCCGGAGAAGGTGAAGCGCTCGCGGACGTTCGCGCTCCTGCTGCGGGAGAGCCCGACGCTGTGGACGCGGTCGGTGGGGTTCGTGTACGAGCGGCAGAAGCTGCTGACCGAGTTGATGCTCGAACACTACCCGCAGACAGATCCGTTCCTGCTGGAGGTCGCGGCGGCGCAGATCGCGGGGGCGGTGCAGGCGTCGCAGGGCCGCTACCAGGGGGATCTGGCCGCGGGCATGGACCGGACCGAGATACTGGCGCGCGCCGCCGAGCGGGCGGAGCAGGCCTTCGAGCAACTGGCCAGGGGCCTGGGGGACGTGCTCTAGGGCAAGCTCCGGTTCTGGCCCGCGTTGAGCTATCTGGGTGGTTGCTCACAACCTGAGCGGTTCGTGCGACGTCGTTATGGCGTGAGTTCAGAAAACGTGAGCAAGGTTTTTACTCGAAGCCGGGTCGTGGTCGCGGCGGCCGGTTGCGTCGCCTTGGTAGCCGGCGGCGCTGTGCTGGGGTTGTCCGGGAGCGCTCAGGCAGCCGGTGCGTCCCCGGCCGAGCAGCGGAACGTCCAGGTATGGCTGACGCCTGATATCGCGGGCGCCACCGCCTTCGCCGACTCCGTGTCCACGCCGGGTGGAGCCGGATTCCATCACTACCTGAGTCCGAACGCTTATACCGCACGGTTCGGCCCCTCAGCCGCGCACGCCAAGGCGGTCTCGGACTGGCTGAGCAGCGTGGGGATGACTCAGGTGCGGGTCAGCGGCGGTCGGGACTATGTCTCGGCGATCGGCGATCCGGCGAAGGCGCAGGTGCCGGCCTCGCTCGCGCCTGATGTGTTGGGCGTGACGGGAATCGGCGAGGACGGCACGCCGGGCGCGGCTCGGGCGGCGACGTCGAATCAGGCGGCGCCGGCCTGCTCGCAGTACTGGGGACAGCACGTTCAGAGCTACCAGCCCGCATATCAGGGCCTGACCAAGGGTTCGCTGCCGATCTGCGGGTACTCCGCCGCGCAGCTGCGGGCCGCGTACGGCGCCACGTCCGCGAACACCGGCAAGGGCGTCACGGTCGCGCTGACCGAGGACTCGACGCCGACGGCGATGTTCGCGACGCTGACCGACTACGCCAAGGCCAACCACCTGCCGGCGCCGCGCCGTGACCAGTTCCGCGAGGTGCAAGGCGGCGCGGTCTGCACTTCCACGGGCAGTACCGCAGCCACCGACCGGCACGCCGCGGCGGCTTCCGCCGGCTCGGCGACGTCCGGGCCGCCCGTGGACGACGAGGCCGAGATGGACTCCGAGGCGGTCTACGCGCTGGCCCCCGACGCCGACCAGCTGATGATCGTCGGCGGCGGCTGCGACCAGGGTCTGCTGGACGCCGCGCTGACGGTGCTGACCGGCGACGGGAACCACCCGAGCGCCACGATCGAGTCCAACTCCTGGCAGATCCCGGTCGGCACCGAGCCCGCGGCGGTGATGCACGCGATCGACCTGCGTGCCGCGGCCGAGGGCGTCGGCGCCTACTTCGCCTCGGGCGACACCCCGGGCCTGACGATGCCCGCCTCCGACCCCTACGCCACCGCGGTCGGCGGCACCACCCTGGGCATCGGTGCGCACAACAAGCGGGTCTTGGAGACCGGCTGGTCCTCCGCCCAGGCCAGCTTGGACAACGGGACATGGACCGACAGCGGGATCAGCAGCGCCGGCGGCGGCACCAGCCCGGACTACGCACAGCCCGCCTATCAGAAGGGTGTGGTCCCGGCGTCGATGTCCCAGATCCGCGTCGGCGACCGCACGGTCACCGGCCGCGCCGTCCCGGACATCTCCGCCGACGGCGACCCGGACACCGGCATGCTGGTCGGCTACATCCAGCAGGGCACCGACGCCAAGCCGGGGCCGTACCAGGCCGAGCCCAACGCCGGCACCAGCCTGGCCACCCCGCTGGTCGCCGCCCTGGTCGCGGACGCGCAGCAGGGCCGGACCACCGCGTTCGGCTTCATCAACCCGCTGCTGTACCGGCTGTCCGGCACCGGCGCGGTCCGCGACGTGCTGCCGCCGGCCGCCGCCACCGCGCAGCAGGACCGGGACAGCTACACCCCGGCCTCCGACGGGCTCAGTCCCAGCGTGGACGTCTTCGGCGTGACCGCCCCCGGCGCGGGCCAGCAGGTGATCGCGAAGGGGTACGACACGCTGACGGGTGTGGGCACGCCGAACGGCGGCGCGTTCATCGCCGGGCTGCGCAAGGCGGCGGGCCGGTAGCCCTCATGCCATAACGGCAAGATCGCGTGCCGGATCATGGTCGGGCTGCCAAGACTGGAGGGACGTTCACCGACCCCTCCAGAAGGAGCCCGACCATGCCGGCCCGCACCCGTCGCCGCGACACCCCGCCGCCCCGCACCGGCGGCACCGAGATCGAGGTCCTGCGCGGCTTCCTGGACTACCTGCGCACCTCCATCGCCGCGAAGGTCGACGGCACGCCCGAACCACAGGTCAGAACCTCGGCCGTGGCGTCGGGGACCACCCTGCTGGGCCTGCTCAACCACTTGACCTTCGTCGAGCGCTCGCTGTTCCTCGGCGAGCAGGTCACCGGCTGGCCGTCGACCTTCCGGGCCGCGCCCGAGGACAGCGTCGCCGAAGTCGTCGCCCGCTACCGGGAGGCGGTCTCCCGCGCGAACGAAATCCTGGACGGCTGCACGGACCTCGCCGCGCCGGTCCCCGGCCCACGCC
>NZ_JAAFYZ010000385.1 GCF_018274385.1 Catenulispora pinistramenti
ACCCCACACGGCGAGCGATCATTCCCCACCTGCCACTCCCACCTGCCACCTGCCACCCGCCACCCGCCACCCCCGGCAGCGGCTACGACCTCAGCTACAGCTACAGCTTCCGCCCCGACACCGCCAGCGCCTTGTCCAGCACCGTCGCGTCCTGCCCCACCGGCGCCTCGGCGGCGAAGCCGTCGTACTGCCGGTACATCTCCGCGGAGGCCTCGACCGCCTTGCCGACGATGGCGGCGACCTCGTCGGAGACCGCGTAGGGCTGGCCGGTGGCGGTGGCCAGGTCCCAGGCGTGCAGGACCATCTCCATCAGGATCATCTCGGCGATCTGCGGGGCCGGGGTCTTGCCGCTGCCGGTGTCGATCTCGCTCTCCCAGACCTCGGCGGGGGTCCAGGCGGCCAGGGCGCGGTCCAGTTGGGCGCGGTAGCGGGCGGCGTAGTCGGGCTCGGCGGCGAAGTCGCGCTCCGTCAGGTCGGGGCCGACCTGCTCGCTGCGGGCGCGGCGCTCGAAGGAGTACGCCGTCCACAGCATCAGGTGGTTCAGCAGCTCCTTGACATCCCACTGTGTGCAGGGGGTCTTGTCGCCGAACTGCTCGGGCTTGGTATTGGCGACGACGCGGGCGGCCTCGTCGGCGGCCTCGGTCAACTGCTCGTGAATGGTGCTCATGCATCGACGCTATGGCGGGCGGCGTGGCACGTCTTGAAGAAACGCGTCAGCGGCCGGCGCTCACCGTCAATGGCATCGATCCATGGCACAGATCGTGAGTGTCGGACCCGTGCCATAGCCTGGCCCCATGCCCGAACCCCAGGTCAAGCCGGTGCAGGAAGACAGCCGCGGCATCGTGCACCCGGCGGCCGCGCACACCGTCTTCAGCCTGGACCGCTTCCCGCCGACCGACGGCCCGGCGCGCTTCGTGGACCGCTACTGGATCTCCACGTGGCGGCTGCCGCCGGGGGTCCGGCACGAGCAGCAGGTGTTGGCCCATCCGGTGGTCAACATGGTGTTCGAGGCGGACGGGGCGATCGTCAAGGGGGTGGACACCGGGCGGTTCTCGATCACGTTGGAGGGCCGGGGGCGCGGGCTGGGCGTCATGTTCCGTCCCGCCGCCTTCGCCCCCTTCTTCGACGGCCCGCTGACCAAGCTCACCGACACCGAGCTCCCGCTGGCGCGGGTCCCGGCCCTGGCCGGCCTGGAGGCGCTGCTGGTCCCGCTGGTCGCCGACCTGGACGTGCCGGCCGAACAGCTCGCCGCCACCGCCGACGCCGCCCTCGCCGAACGGGTCCCGGCCGAGCGGCAGGACTGCGAGACCACCACCGAGTGGGCCGAACTGGCCGTGCGCGACCGCGAGCTGACCCGGGTGGAGGACCTGGCGCGCGCCGCCGGCGTCGGCGTCCGCACCCTGCAGCGGGCCTTCACCGAGCACGTCGGCATCGGACCGAAGTGGTTCCTGCGCCGCTACCGGCTCTACGAGGCCGGGGAGCGGATCGCCCACCGCGAGCGCATCGACTGGGCCGAACTCGCCACCGACCTCGGGTACGCCGACCAGGCACATCTGACCCGGGACTTCACGGCGGCCTTCGGGGTGCCGCCGGCGCAGTACGCGGCGGCGGCCCGGGACCGCGGTGACCATGACCATACTGATCACCGGAGTCAACCGGAACATGCCGCCGAATCCAGGAGCTGATATGACCGTTTCCAACCCCGTCACCCGCGACCTGCTGGCGGTCTTCGAAGACGTGCGATCCCGGCTGCTCGCGCGGCTGGAAGGCCTGACCGACGCCGAGTATCTGTGGGAGCCGGTCCCCGACTGCGTCACCATCAGCCCCGGAACCGACGGCGTCTTCCGCGTCGCCGCCCTGTTCCCGGAGCAGAGCCCGGACGTGCCGGACCCGGTCACCACGATCGCCTGGCGCGTCTGGCACATCGGCAACCTCTGCCTGCGCGGCTACGTGATCCACTTCTTCGAGGACGTTCCCGCCCTCGGCGACCGCCACGAGTGGCCGGGTACCGCGAAGGAGGGCCTGCAGGAACTCGCCGAGGACTGGGAGCGCTTCACCACCCGCATCGCAGCCCTCGGCGACAAGCGCCTGCTGGAGCCCATGGGGCGCGGCGGCGACTTCGGCAAGGAGAGCTACCTGAAGCTCGCGCTGCACGCCCTGGACGAAGTCGCGCACCACGGCGGCGAGATCGGCCTGCTGCGGGACCTCTACCTGCGTGAGAGCGCCTGACCATCCCGCCCGAGGCGGTCGGTCACCGCGGCCGGCCGCGCCCAGCCTCAATCCTCCTCAGCATGCGGCAGCTTCTCCGATATCAGCTCCATCACCGCGGAGTCGGCCAGGGTCGTGGTGTCGCCGATCGCGCGGTCCTCGGCGACATCGCGCAGCAGGCGCCGCATGATCTTGCCGGACCGGGTCTTGGGCAGCTCCGGCACCACGATGATCTGCCGCGGCTTGGCGATCGGGCCGATCGCCTTGCTGACGTGCTCCCGCAGCGTCTCGGCGAGTTCGGCGTACTCCTCGTTGCCGCCGCGCAGGATGACGAAGGCGACGATGCGCTGGCCGGTGGTCTCGTCCTTGGCGCCGACCACCGCGGCCTCGGCCACGACCGGGTTGGAGACCAGCGCGGATTCCACCTCGGTGGTCGAGATGTTGTGGCCGGAGACCAGCATGATGTCGTCGACCCGGCCGAGCAGCCACAGGTCGCCGTCCTCGTCCTTCTTCGCGCCGTCGCCGGCGAAGTAGTAGCCCTGCTCGGCGAACCGGGCCCAGTAGGTGTCGATGAAGCGCTGCGGGTCGCCCCAGATCCCGCGCAGCATCGAGGGCCACGGCTTGTCCAGCACCAGGTACCCGCCGCCGCCGTTGGGCACCGGCGTGCCGCTCTTGTCCACGACGTCCGCCGAGATGCCCGGCAGCGGCCGCATGGCCGAGCCCGGCTTGGCCTCGGTGACGCCGGGCAGCGGGGAGATCATGATCGCCCCGGTCTCGGTCTGCCACCACGTGTCCACCACCGGGGTCCGGCCCCCGCCGATCGTCTCGCGGTACCAGATCCAGGCCTCGGGGTTGATCGGCTCGCCGACCGAGCCCAGCAGCCGCAGGGAGCTGAGATCGAACTTCGCCGGGACCGCCGAGCCCCACTTCATGAAGGTCCTGATGGCTGTCGGCGCGGTGTAGAGGAGCGTGACCTTGTACTTCTGGACGATCTCCCAGAACCGGCCCTGGTGCGGGGTGTCCGGCGTGCCCTCGTACATGACCTCGGTCGCACCGTTGGAGAGCGGTCCGTAGACGATGTAGGAGTGGCCGGTGACCCAGCCGACGTCGGCGGTGCACCAGTAGACATCGGTCTCCGGCTTCAGGTCGAACACCGCGTGATGGGTGTACGAGGCCTGCGTCAGGTACCCGCCGGTGGTGTGCAGGATCCCCTTCGGCTTCCCCGTGGTCCCCGAGGTGTACAGGATGAACAGCGGGTGCTCGGCATCGAAGCCGACCGGGGTGTGCCGGGCGGACTGCCGGTCCACCGACTCGTGCCACCACACGTCGCGCGACGGGTCCCACGCCACGTCGTGGCCGGTGCGCTTGACCACCAGCACCTTCTCGACGGTCGGGGACGCCGCGGCCGCCTCGTCGGCGTTGGCCTTGAGGTTCACCACCGAACCGCGCCGGTGGTAGCCGTCGGCGGTGATCAGCAGCTTGGCGCCGGCGTCCTCGATCCGACCGCGCAGCGCCTCCGGGGAGAACGCGGCGAAGCACACCGAGTGCACCGCGCCGATCCGGGCGCAGGCCAACATCGCGACCGCGGCCTCCGGGATCATCGGCAGGTAGATCGCCACCCGGTCGCCGTCGGCGACGCCGAGCTCGGTCAGCGCGTTGGCGGCCTTGCACACCTCGTCCTTGAGCTGGGCGTAGGTCAGCGAACGGGAGTCGCCGGGCTCGCCCTCGAAGTGGATCGCGACCCGGTCGCCGTTGCCGGCCTCGACGTGCCGGTCCACGCAGTTGTAGGCGGCGTTCAGCTTCCCGCCGACGAACCACTTGGCGAACGGCCGCCCGGACCAGTCCAGGACCTGTGTCCACGGCTGCTCCCAGTGCAGCCGCTCGGCCTGCGTGGCCCAGAACGCCTCGCGGTCGGCGTCGGCGGCGGCGTAGGCCAGGGCGGTGACGTTGGCGTGGTCGCGCACGTCCTGCGACGGGGCGAACCGCCGGTTCTCGCTGAGCAGATTGGCCAGGGTCTCTTGGCTGCCAGTCTGTTGGCTGTCGGCCGACGCCTCTTGCTTATCAGTCATGTCTCCCAGCCCCAGTCGTCACGACGGAAGGGAATGAGGACCGCACGCAGCGGCCCTCATTCCACGCTATTCCCGTTGGCTCATCGCTGCCAGTGGCTCAACGCGGCCAGGTCGGGAGTATCTGCTTCTTGTGCGTCTCGTTGGCCACCGCGGCGAACGAGGCGTACCAGGCCGCCAGTGCGGTGACCAGGCCGACCCAGCCGCCGATCTCGGTGAAGGACGCGGGCGGGGTGGCTGCGTTCTGCCAGGCCCCGATGGCCAGCAACAGGAACGTCAGCGTCAGCAGCGCGAAGACGGCGAGCACGGCACCGTTGGTGCGCAGCGCGGCGACGGTCATGTAGCCGGTGAAGATGAACCAGGCGAACAGGTACAGGCCGAGCGTCTTATGCGCGTCGCCGCCGGTGCTCCAGTGCACGATGCCCCAGTAGCTGAGCCAGAACGCGCCGAAGGAGGAGAAGGCGGTGGCCCCGAAGGTGTTGCCGCGCCGGTACTCCCACATGCCGGCCAGGAACTGCGCGATCCCCCCGTAGAACAGGGCCAGGCCGAGGACGACGTCCCCGCTGCCCTTCTCGGAGATCATGTTGGTGTTGACGACACTGAGGATGAAGGTGGTCATGGCGAATCCGGCCAGGCCCAGCGGGGCCGGATCGGCGATGCCCGAGGACGGGGCGGGGGTGTTGGAGGACGTGGCGGGGGTGTTGGGGGTCTCACTCACGGCAGGTGCGTCCCTTCCGTTGACGGACGCCGCCGGCCGACACCGGCCGCGTCCTGTTCACCGTAGGAAGCGGTGCGGGAAGTGGACATGGCACCGGGGCCGCGGAGTGGACCACCGGTGCGTGGCGTGCGGTGAACGGTTGGTGAAATGCGGCGAGTGGGGCCGTTGGGGCGGTTGAGTGGTCGTCGCCCCGACGGCCCCGACGGGGGAGCCG
>NZ_JAAFYZ010000386.1 GCF_018274385.1 Catenulispora pinistramenti
GTCGGGCCGGGTTCGGCGACAGCGCCGATCCCGGCCCGACCGCCCGCAGGCCCCCGCCGCGGGTCGGTCACCCCCTCCGCTTCGCCGTGCGGCCCCGTGACCGTCGGTGCTGCGGATGTCTCGCGTACTCGCGCTCCTGCTGGTTCTGCGAGTACTGGTTCTGTAAGTACTGGCTCTGGTCCTGGTTCTGGCCCTGTTTCAGCTCCGCGTCATCGGTGCTCTCGGCGGATGCTTGGCCGGGTTGTCGGCCGGTACCCGTAACCCAACCCGAAGGTCCGGTAGGGGGCGTCGTCGTTGATGTCTTCGCTCTGTAGGAAGTCCGTGTTCACCATGCGAACTATCGGACCACGCACCCGCCGGGACCCCTCCCCGCCGGTTCGTCGTACGCTGCCGTACAAGGCGTCACGTATGTGCCTCGGCGAACGCGACCGCCTGTTCCAGACCGGCCGACCGAGAGAACGAGCCAGCCATGCAAATACGGGACTTCATCCCCCAAGTCCTGCCGCAGAACCTGCCGAGCCTGGCCGGCGGGGTCCCGCCGGCCCCGGCCGGGACGATCTTCGTCAAGGCCGGACCCAGCGGGTTCGCGGTCCCGCCGCGCAAGTTCACGCTGCACTTCGGCCGGGCGGAGGCGGACGTGCACGTGGTGATCGGCGGCGACGACGAGTTCGTCAGCCGGCTGGCCGGGATCTTCACCTGCGACGGCGACGAGTGGTGGCTGCGCAACGAGGGCCGGCGCCCGATCCTGATGCCCGGCGCCGAGCCGGTGCTGCGGCACCACGAGGTCTCGGTCGGCTCCGGCTACACGCCGCTGACCATCGAGACCCCGAACCGGCGCACGCACCTGCTGGAGGTGCACATCGTCGGCAACGCCGGCCAGCGGCACCGGGACGTCGGCCAGTCCCGCACCCTGACCTCGGACGTCACCAACCTGTCGCCGGTGGAGCGGATGATGCTGATCGCGCTGGGCCAGCGCTATCTGCGCCGCGAGCCCTACCCGGCGCCGGTGACCTGGAAGCAGGCCGCCGACGACCTGAACGAGTCCCAGCCCAACCCGCTGCATCCCTGGACGGCCAAGGCCTGCGAGCGCCGCATCTCCGAACTGCGGGCCCGGCTGTCGATGGGCCCCGGCGCGATCCGGGGCATCGTCAAGGAGCCCGGCATGGTGGAACCGCTGGGCAACACGCTGAACGACAACCTGATCCGGGCCCTGCTGCGGAACGCGACGCTGGTCCCGGAGGACTTGTACGTGCTCGGCGAGAACACCTGAGCTCGGTAATGGTTCTGCTCGCGGCCCGCTATATGTGCGCGGCGAGCCCGTTCGCCTTCAGCCCATCCACGACCTGTTTCACCTCGTGGGCCCGGTCGCGCGGGCAGACCAGCAGCGCGTCCTCGGTGTCCACGACCACGACGTCGCGCAGCCCGACCACCGCGACCACCCGGCCGGTCGTGGAGACCACGACCGAGTCCTCCACGCCGCGCAGCGTCGGGACCGCGGCGTCGGTGAGGACCACGTTGCCGTCGGCGTCGCCGTCCAGCGACTCGCCGAGGGAGTGGAAGTCGCCGATGTCGCTCCACGGGAAGTCGGCCGGGACGGTGACCACCTTCCCGGCCGCGGCGGCGCCTTCCATGACGCCGTAGTCCACCGAGATCTTCTCCAGGCCGTCCCAGATCGCGCCGAACACCGTCTCGTGGTCCTGGTCGTCCCAGGACTCGGCGATGGCCGCGATGCCCGCCCGCAACGACGGACGCTGCCGCTCCAATTCGGCCAGGAACGCGCGGGCCTGGAAGACGAACATGCCGGCGTTCCACAAGTACTCGCCGGAAGCCAGGTAGTCGGCGGCCACCTGGGCCGACGGCTTCTCCCGGAACTCGGCGATCCGGTGCACCCCCGGCGCGGTCCGCTCCGCGAGGTGCAGGTAGCCGAAGCCGGTCTCCGGCCGGATCGGCTGGATCCCGACGGTCACCAGTTCCCCGGTCCCGGCGGCGTCCGCGGCCAGCCGGATCAGTTCCTCGAACCGCTCCTGCCGGCCTATCAGGTGGTCCGCCGAATACACGGCCACCACCGCCTCCGGGTCCCGGCGCGCGATCACCGCGGCGGCCAGCGCTATCGCCGCCAGCGAGTCCCGCGGCGCCGGCTCCACCAGGATGTTGTCCTCAGGGACCTGCGGCAGTTGCCGGGCCACGGCCGCGGCGTGCGCCACCCCGGTCACGACGTAGACCTGGTCCGGGTCCGACAGCGTGGCCAAGCGGGCGGCCGTGGCCTGCAACAGCGTCTGGTCGGTACCGCCGAGCCGGTGCAGGAACTTCGGGTTCGCGGCCCGGGAAAGCGGCCACAGCCGGGTTCCGCTGCCGCCGGCCAGGATCATCGAGTACACGCGGTGACACCTTCTCCAGGGTTGGCTGAGCTGACGACAGTCTGTGACGGCCGGCCGGTAGATTTGCCCCGACGGAAAGGAGCGGTCAGTGATCGAGTCGGGAGGCGACGCGTCCGGCCCCGCAGAGCCGGCCGCGGAACCGGCCGCCCGTCCCTCACCCGAACCATTCCCCGATCCTCCGGTCGCCGCACCCCTCATGGCGCGCCGTCCTTGGTATCGCAGGATTTTGCGGCGCGCGGCCAAAACCGTCGCCGTCGTGTTCGTGACGCTGACGATGCTTTCGGTGCCTTACAACGCCTATACGTCCGGCACCGTCGACCCGCCGCCGGGACTGACCTACGTCAACGCCGACGGCATCCGCACCCGGTATGAGGCCTGGGGCACCAGCGGTTCGCCGGTCGTGCTGGTCCACGGCGCCTTCGAGGACTCCGACACCTGGCAGTCCGTGGCCGCCGCGTTGGCGCCGGACCACCGCGTCTACGCCCTGGACCTGATCGGATCCGGCTACAGCCAACGCGTCTCGCCCTACACCCCGCAGCACATGGCCGCCCAGCTCACCGGGCTGGTCGCCGCCCTGCACATCGACCGCCCCGTTCTGGTCGCGCACTCCAGCGGCGCGGCCGTGGCCGCGGAAGCGGTGCTGGAATCGCCGAAGAGTTACAGCGGCCTGATGTTCCTGGACGGCGACGGCCTGCCGATCCCCAGCCCCGGCGTCACCTGGGTCCTGGGCCCGCTGCGCACCTCGGTGCTGCGGCTGGTGCTGCGCTCGGACTGGGCGATCCGCACGATCTACGCCTCGGAGTGCGGGCCGAGTTGTCCGCGGCTGGACGCTGCCGGGGTCGAGCGGTTCCGCCGGCCGTACCAGGTCGCCGGGGCCGAGCAAGGGCTCTGGGACATGCTGGACAGTGTCGGCGGACCGGGTCTGCCCGCCTCGCGGCTGGCCGGGCTGCGGCAGTTGTGCCTGCCCAAAGCGGTGACGTTCGGCGCCGAGGACTCGATGTTCGCCGCCGACGCCCCGGAAAGCGTCGCCGACGGCATCGGGGCACCGGCGCCGACCCGGATTCCCGGCGCCCACCATCTGTCGCTGGAGTCGCATCCGGCACAGGTGGCGGCGTCGGTGCGGGCTTTGGTGGCGCGCGCCGGGGCGGCCGCGGCCGCAGGGTGCTGATCCGCCGGCCTGCTGACCTGTTGGCGTGCTGATCCGCTGGCCTGCTGGCCTCAGGCTTCGAACACGTACCGGCCGTCGGCGTCGCGGCGTAGCCCGGCGGTGCCGGTGACCGCGTCGAGGTTCAGCGGCCCGTAGATGTGCGGGAACGGCTCGTCGGCCCCGGGTACGGGGTCGTAGCGCAGCGGGGCGGTCAGCTTGGCGGGGTCGATGACCAGCACCAGCAGGTCCTCGGCGTCGGCGTAGAAGGCGTTGGCGACGCCGTCGACCTGGGCCGCCGTGGAGGCGTGGATGAAGCCCACCTGCTCCACGGTCCGACCACGGGTGGAGACCCGGTACTCCCCGGCCGCGACGGCGTCGGTCCAGTCAGACCGCAGGGCGATGTGGTAGATCGTCATGCTCCATTGTCGCTGTACGGTCTCCTGTTCTCTGTATGGTCTCCGCCCCTGGACCGGTCGCCCGAACTAGGCCCGCAGACCGATGCGTCCGGCCGCCGGTGATCGCTAGCCTGATCAGCGTGAACGCTTCTCCGCACCGTTTGAACCAGCTCCGCAGGCTGACCGCGCAGCACCCGCCGGCCGGTCTGGTCGACGCGGCCACGTGGGTCGGCGCGCTGGTGTTCGCCTGGCTGCTGTTCGACGGCATGCAGGCCGGCGGCCACCCGATGCTAATCAGCCCGGCCACGGTGGACCTGAACGCCGCCGAGCGGTTCCAGCTGGCGCTGCTGTCGGCCGTCCCGGTCCTGGTGGGCCGGCGGCGACCGGTGACGGCGCTGGTCGGGGTGCTGGCCGGGGCGACGTTCCTGACGGTGCTGGGCGAGGGCAGTCAGGTGTCCCTGATGGGTGCCACCGTGCTGGTCGGCGTGATCGCGGCCGCCCGGCCGCGGTGGATCGCGGTGACGGCCATGCTCGGCACGTTCACGCTCTGGTCGCTGCTGGAACTGGTCGCCACGCCGAGCATGCCGACCCCCTACGGCAGGCTCAGCCGGGCCGTCCTGGTGCTGGCCGTGGCGTTCATCGGCGGGGTGCTGGTCCGGGAGCGGCGCGAGAACCGCAGGGCCCTGCGGGAGCAGCTCGCGGTCGGCGCGATCACCGCCGAGCGGCTGCGGATCGCCCGGGAGCTGCACGACATGGTCGCGCACAGCATCGGCATCGTGGCGATCCAGGCCGGGGCGGCCAAGCGCTGCATCCAGACCCAGCCGGTGCTGGCCGCCGAGGCGCTGGAGGTCATCGAGACCACGAGCCGGCAGACCCTGACCGGGCTGCGGCACATGCTGGTGGCGCTGCGTAAGGCGGACGGCGACGGGGACGACAACGCGCCGACGCCTGGCCTGGACGACCTGCCGGCGCTGGCCGACAACGCCGCGAAGGCCGGGGTCGCGGTGCGGCTGCGGTTCGACGGCGAGCGCCGGGCGCTGCCGGCGGAGGTGGATCTGTCGGCGTACCGGATCGTGCAGGAGTCGGTGACGAACGTGGTGCGGCACGCCGGGGTGGCGCAGTGCCGGGTCGCGATCGCGTTCCGGCCGGAGGAGGTGGTGATCGAGGTCGTGGACGACGGCCGGGGCCTGCTCACCGATCCGTTGCGGACGGGCGGGTTCGGGG
>NZ_JAAFYZ010000387.1 GCF_018274385.1 Catenulispora pinistramenti
GGGGACGGGGCGGTGGCGCATGTCAGGGAACTCCTTGTGGGGTCGGTGCTGCCGTGACGGTGCGGTGAGGTTACCTCCGAGCGGACCATAGGTAACTTCCTGGAACTGCTGGCGTTCAGGATCGGACTAGACCAGTGGTCTGTCAAGTAGGCCATCTGCCTGGCATGGAAGTTCGGGCTGAGAGCGCCAGCGGCGTTGACATTACCAATGGGAAAGTGCAAACATCCGTCGCACCTCGCTCATCTCCCCTCTGACAGAGCTCGAAGGTAAGGATCACCATGCGCATCCGCAGATCGGCCGCGCGCGCCGCGGGTAGTGTCCTCGTGCCCCTGCTCGTTCTCGGCGCTTCGGCTTGTTCCAGTTCTTCCTCCGGTCCCGGCGGGTCCGCTTCCGGCGCGCAATCGGCGGCGGTCGCCGGGCCGGGTTCCGGTACCGGCAAGACCCTGACGGTCTGGTACATGGACGGCGACCTGTCCGACGCCGTCGTGAAGGCGATCGACGACAAGTTCACCGCGGCGACCGGCGCGCGGGTGAAGGTCGAGATCCAGCAGTGGGACGGCATCAACACCAAGATCGCCACGGCGCTGGCCCAGGACAATCCGCCGGACGTGATCGAGATCGGCAACACCGACGTGCCGCTGTTCGCGGCCAGTTCCGGTCTGAGCGACATCACCTCGGTGCTGCCGCAGTTGCAGGCCGGCCAGCACTGGCTGCCGGGCCTGGCGGGCCCGGCCACGATCGACGGGCACAGCTACGGCGCGCCGTTGTTCGCCGGCAACCGGGCCGTGATCTACAACAAGAAGATCTGGGCCGACGCCGGGATCACCACCGCGCCGACCACGTTCCCGCAGCTGACCGCGGACCTGGACGCGATCAAGGCGAAGAACACGGCGCCGGACTTCTCGGCGTTCTACTTCCCGGGCCGCTACTGGTACGGGGCGTTGCAGTTCGTCTGGGACGCCGGCGGTCAGCTGGCCACCGACTCCGGCGGCAAGTGGTCGGGCGCTCTGGAGTCGCCGCAGGCGCAGCAGGGGTTGCGGGCGTGGAAGGACTTCGTCGGCAAGTACTCCTCGGCGGCCTCGCAGGACGTCGACACCACGGCGCCGGACTTCAACACGCTGTTCGCGCAGGGCAAGACCGCGACCATCCTGAACACGAACATCAACAAGATCCTGACGGTGGACCCGTCGTTGAAGGACCAGATCGGCACCTTCCCGTTCCCCAGCGCCACCGACGGCAAGACCCAGCCGGTGTTCCTCGGCGGCTCGGACCTGGTGGTCGCGGCCAAGAGCAAGAACCAGGCGCTGGCGCTGGCCTACCTGAAGACGGCCACCGACCCGGCCGTGCAGGCCTCGGCGATCGTCGGGATCGACCACTGGATCCCGGCCTCCTCCGAGGTGATCGACCAGACCATCGGCGCCGTGCCGGAGGTGTCGAAGGCGTTCTTCACCGCGGCGAAGAACTCGGTGGCCACCCCGGCCGTGGCGGGCTGGGCGACCGTGGAGTCGGACAAGTCGATCAACGACTTCTTCGCCGACATAGCCACCGGCCGCAAGAGCCCGGCCGAGGCCGCCAAGACCTTGGACGCGCACCTGGACCAGGCGCTCAACGCCCCGGCGCAATGATGGCCCTGCCCGCCGCTGAACAGGCCGCGCCGCCGGCCGGCCCCGCTGCCCCCGGAGGAACGGGGGCGGCCTCACCCGGCCGGCGCCGGCGCCGCCAGGTGCAGCCCTACATCCTGCTGATCCCGGCCGTCGTCCTGCTGGCCGCCGTCGTCGGCTACCCGCTGATCCGCCTCGGCGTCATCTCCACCCAGGGCTTCGGACTGCGGACCCTGATCACCGGACGCGCCACCTCGGTCGGCACCGCCAACTACACCGCGATCCTGCACGACAGCCAGCTGGCCCCGGTGCTGGTGCGGACCGTGGTGTTCGCCGCGAGCCTGGTCGCGGGCACCGTGGTGATCGGTTTCGGCGCGGCCCTGATGATGGTCGCGGCCGGCCGCAAGCTGCGCGTGGCGATGATGCTGGCGCTGCTGGGCGCCTGGGCCATGCCGACCGTGGCCTCGACGCTGGTCTGGCAATGGTTGTTCCAGCCCACCTACGGTGTCGTCAACTGGCTGCTGACTCAGCTGCGGGTCTTCGGCGACGTGCGGCAGCACGACTTCCTGGCCGGGACCACCTCCGGGTTCGTCGTGGTCTGGCTGCTGGTGGTCTGGATATCGGTGCCCTTCGTCGCCCTGACCCTGTATGCGGGCCTGAGCCAGATCCCGGGCGACTACTACGAGGCCGCCGCGATCGACGGCGCCGGGTACCTGCGCCGGCTGCGCACCGTCACCGTGCCGTTCCTGCGCCCGGTGCTGATGCTGGTCACCGTGCTGTCGGTGATCTGGGACTTCAACGTGTTCAACCAGATCTGGATCCTGACCAAGGGCGGCCCGGACGGGGCCACCACCACCATCGCGATCTGGTCCTTCACCCAGGCCTTCGCCTCCCAGTCCTACGGGCAGGGCGCGGCCATCGCGGTGTTCTCGGTGGTGCTGCTGGCCGTGCTGGTCGGCTGGTGGGTCCGGCGGCTGGTCGTGGCAGGGGAGGAAACATGAAGGCGTCACCGCGCTCAAGGCTGCTGCTGGACATCGGCGGCTCGCTGTTCGTCCTGGTGTGGGCGTTCCCGCTGTACTGGATGGTCAACACCGCGTTCAAACCGCAGCACGACATCCTCACCGCCACCCCGAAGTTCTGGCCGTTCCCGCTGACCCTGGCCAACTTCGCCGACGCCATCGGCAAACCGCACTTCGGCTCCTACGTGCTCAACAGCCTGGTGGTGACGCTGTCGGTGGTGCTCGTGGCGACCGTCGTCGGCTTCCTGGCCGCCCTGGCCCTGGCCCGGTTCCACTTCGTCGGCCGGCGCGCGCTGCTGGTCACCATCTTCGGCATCCAGATGATCCCGGCCCCGGCGCTGGTGATCCCGATGTTCCTGACCATGAAGAACCTGCACCTGCTCAACAACCTGCTGTCCCTGGGGCTCACCTACACCGCGTTCGTGGTGCCGCTGACGATCTGGATCCTGCGGGGCTTCGCCCAGGGCATCCCGGCCGAGCTGGAGGAGGCCGCCGAACTCGACGGCGCCAGTCCCGTCCAGGTCATCCGGCACATCATGCTGCCGCTGCTGGCCCCGGGCACCATCGCCACCTCGATCTTCGCGTTCATCACGGCCTGGGACGACTACATCTACGCCTACGTGATGATGAAGGACGACGCCCACTACACGCTGCCGGTGTGGCTGGCCACTTTCTCCACCAATACCGGCACCGACTACGCGGGCCTGATCGCCGGCTCCACGCTGTTCGCGCTGCCCGCCGTCGTCTTCTTCCTCATCGCGCAGACCCGCCTCACCGCCGGCATGACCGCCGGTGCCGTCAAGGGCTGACTCGAAAGGCCATTTGTGATCATCCCCCGCCCCGCCGAGTACACCGCACACCCCGGCGAGTTCGCCGTGCCGGCGGCGCTGCACCTGGCCGCCGGCCCCGGCGCCGAACGCCCCGCCGACCTGCTCGCCGCCTACCTCGGCCCGGACCGGCCGCGCACCGGCACCGGACCGGTCATCACCGTGCGTCTGGACGCCGCCGCCCACGACCACCGGCACGGCTACGACCTGCTCATCGAGCCCGAACAGGTGACGCTGGCCGCACCGAGTGAGGCCGGGCTGTTCAACGGCGTGCAGACGCTGCGGCAACTACTCCCGGCGCGGGCGCTGTCAACGGATCCGGCAGCCGCACCGGCCGAGATATGGCGCTGGCCGGCCTGCCACGTGCACGACGCCCCCCGCCTGGCCTGGCGCGGCGTCATGCTGGACGTGGCCCGGCACTTCATGCCGATCGGCTTCCTGCACCGCCTCGTCGACGAGATCGCCCTGCACAAACTCAACATCCTGCACCTGCACCTCACCGACGACCAGGGCTGGCGCATCGAGATCGACGGCCTGCCGCTGCTCACCGAGATCGGCGCCACCCGCACCGAATCGATGGTCGGCCGCGCCGGCTCCACCGTCTTCGACGGCACCCCGCACTCCGGCCACTACACCCGCGCCGAGCTGGCCGCGCTCGTGGCGTACGCCGCCGCACGCGGCGTGACGATCGTCCCGGAGATCGGCATGCCCAGCCACACCCGCGCGGCCATCGCCGCCTACCCGCGGCTCGGCAACCATCCCGAGGCCAGGGTGCCGGTGTGGACGTCGTGGGGCATCAGCGAGGACATCCTCGCCGTCCACGACGAAGCGCTCGACTTCTGCCGCCATGTCCTGTCCGACGTCATGACCCTGTTCCCGGCGCCCAACATCCACATCGGCGGCGACGAGTGCCGTACCACGCAGTGGCGGGCCAGCGCCGAGGCCCGCGACCGTGCGGCGCGCGCCGGCCTGACGGACGTCGCCGATCTGTTGGGCTGGTTCCTGAGCCAGATGCATGCCTTCCTGGCCGAGCACGGCCGCCGGGCCGTGTGCTGGAACGACGCCGTCGGTGTCGGCCACCTGGATCCGGGGGTGGTCGCGACCGCGTGGCTGAAACCGGAGCACGCGGCGGAGGCGATCGCGCGCGGGCATCAGGTGATCGTGGCCCCTCATGAGCACACGTATCTGGACTACCGGCAAAGCGGGCATCCCGACGAGCCGCCGTCGGCTGATGACCGGGTCCTGACGCTGGCCGACGCCTACGGCTTCGATCCGCTGCCGACCGGGCTGAGCGCGACGGGGCCGGCGGCGTTGGCGGACGGCTCGGGCGGCCCGGGCGTGCTGGGCACCCAGGCGCAGGTGTGGACCGAGTCCGCGCCGACGACCGAGGTGGTGCGGCATCTGCTGTATCCGCGGTTGTGTGCGCTGGCCGAGGGGGCGTGGAGTGATGAGCGGCGGGATCCGGCCGATTTCGCCCGGCGGCTTCAGGGGCATGTGCCGCGGCTGGCGGCGCTGGGGGCGTTGGCCGCTGAGCGGCCGGGCGGGTGG
>NZ_JAAFYZ010000388.1 GCF_018274385.1 Catenulispora pinistramenti
CACCTGGGCGGCCCCACCCCCACCCTGGTCGACACCAGAACCGGCAAGGGCTGGTCCGCCTGGTCCCGCAACAAGCGCATCATCGTCATAGCGGTGATCGGCATCGTCGTCATCGGCGCCGCCGTCGCCGCGATCCTCGCCCTCTCCGGCGGCAACTCCAAGAAGAGCGCGGCCGGTACCACCGCCAGCGCGCCCGCCAACGTCCCCAACTCCGGTGCCACCTCCCTAGCCTCGGTCCCGACCACCGCCGCGGCGGCCGGTCCGATCGGCGCGCAGCAGGGTGCGCCGGGCGCGAGTGACGTCGTCCTGCGCGGTCTCTACGTCGCCGCCGCGGACCGCGACTTCCAGACCGTCTGCGCCTCGCAGACCGTCGACGCGCAGAAGGGCGCGGCCAAGGGCGCCGGCTGGAACGGTCAGGGCGACCCCATGCCGCTGTGCGAGAAGTACTTCCAGAGCAACTGGTCCACCATCAGCGCCGACTACCTGCGCAGCCGTCAGGTGACCGACGTCAAGCCGGGCGCGGCCCAGTCCACGATGACCGTCACCGTGAACGACCCGCCCCCGTCCGGCGGCGGCACCACCCGCAGCTTCACCGTGGTCTGGCAGGACACGCACTGGCTCCTGGAAGCAGCGAACGCCTGACTCCCGCCGCCGCCGGACCCGGTTCCACCCGTCCACTGGACGGCGCAGTGCTCAACGCGGCCCGGTCGGACCACTAACCTGTCACTTATGACAGGGCATGGACCGGCCGTCGCAGCGGTCGGGAACACAGCGGCCACAGGGAGTAACGGCACGTACTTCAGTGCCTACTCCGTGGTCGGGATCCTCCTGCTCCTGGGAGTGGCGTTCGTGGCGACCGCCTTCGGGGCCAACCGTTTGTTGAGCCCACACGCGCCCAGCCCCGAGAAGCTGCTCACCTACGAATGCGGCGTGGACCCGGTCGGCGAGGGGTGGGCCCATACTCAGGTCCGCTATTACGTATATGCGTTCCTATACGCCATCTTCGCAGTAGACGCCGTATATCTGTTCCCCTGGGCGACCATCTTCGCGGCACCCGGCTTCAAGGGCACCACGCTCGTGGAGATGTTCGTCTTTCTCGGCTTCTTGGCGGTCGGCTTGCTGTACGCCTATAAGAAGGGTGTGCTGGCATGGCTGTAGACCTCCCCATCCCCCGCGTGGGCGCCCCCGGGCAGTCCTCTACAGAGGGACAAGGCACGGGAACAGGTACGGGAGCTGCATTAGGGCTCCTCAACAGCGCCGCCCCCCAACCGATGCGCGTCGTCCTCAACTGGGGACGCCGCTACTCCCTCTGGGTCTTCAACTTCGGCCTGGCCTGCTGCGCGATCGAGTTCATCGCCACCTCCATGGCCCGCCACGACTTCATCCGCCTGGGCGTCATCCCCTTCGCTCCGGGACCCCGCCAGGCTGACCTGATGGTCGTCTCCGGCACGGTCTCGGACAAGATGGCGCCGGCCGTGAAGCGTTTGTACGACCAGATGCCCGAACCCAAGTACGTGATCTCCTTCGGCTCCTGCAGCAACTGTGGAGGGCCCTACTGGGACTCGTACTGCGTCACCAAGGGAGTCGACCAGGTCATCCCGGTAGACGTCTACGTGCCGGGCTGCCCGCCCCGTCCTGAAGCCCTGCTTCAAGGAATCATCAAGCTGCAGGAAAAGATCGCGGCCGAAGACCTCACCGCGCGCTATAGCGGACGCGATCCGCGTAACGCTCCGCGGCTCCCCTTTATGCGCCGCGCTCCTAAGCATCTCTCTAAAGCCTCTGCAGACGCTGGCGGAGCGAAGACCCAAGCCGTCGCCGACCCGAAGACCATCGCGGACATCCTCGCGACGGCCCAGGCCCAGGCGCCGGTCTCCCTACTCCCGCCGCGCGAGGACGCCCCGACGGTCCTCCTCCCGGTCGTGGAGAAGCCGAAGCCGCCGAAGCTCTTCTACCGCCGCTACCCGAAGGAACTGCGGCGGTCCCGTGACATCGGTCTCAACATCCTCAACCAGAAGCCGGACCCCGACGATGACTGAGCCCGAGCCCGAGCCCGAGTCCGAGATCGAGATCGAGATCGAGATCGAGATCGAGATCGAGCCTGAGACCTGGGAAGAAGTCCAGGAGACCTTCGGCGAGCGGACCGTCACCGTCCCCTCCGACGACTGGCTTGCCACGCTGGAGCGGGCCCACGGATTCGGCTACACGTTCTTCGACTGGCTGACCGCCGTCGACGAGGAGGACGCCGGGTTCGACGTCTTCGCGCACGTCGCCAAGATCGAGGGCGAGCAGAAGGCGGCCCGCCTGCTGATCAGGACCCGCATTCCCAAAGACAAGCCCGAGCTGCCCTCGGCCGTGCCGATCTACCGGGGCGCGAACTGGCACGAGCGCGAGACGTTCGAGATGTTCGGCATCACGTTCACCCGGCACCCGAACTTGATCCCGCTGCTGCTGCCGGACGGCTTCGACGGCCATCCGCTGCGCAAGGACTTCGTGCTGGCCGCGCGGGTCGCCAAGGAATGGCCGGGCGTCAAGGAGCCGGGGGAGGGCGGGCCTTCGCACGCCGCTCCCGCCGGCCGCGCGACGCGTCGTCGTATGGTTCCCCCCGGCGTTCCGGACGGCTGGCTGAAGCCTCTGCCCCAGGACGAGCCGGCCAAGACCCAGGACAAGCCGGCTAAGACCGAACCGGCTAAGACCGAAGACGGACAGGAAGGCGGAGCATGAGCGTCACGGACGCCGTCGTCCGCCTGGCCATCATCATGGGGTTCTTCCTCGTCGTGCCGCTGGTCGTCGGCCAGATGGAGCACAAGGCGATGGCCCACATGCAGTCCCGCGTGGGACCGATGTACGCCGGGGCCTTCCACGGCTGGGCGCAGCTCGTCGCCGACGGCGTGAAGTTCGCGCAGAAGGAGGACGTGGTCCCGGCCGCCGCCGACCGCCGCGTGTTCCAGCTGGCGCCGGCCGTCGCGCTGATCCCGTACCTGGTGGCGCTGGTCACGATCCCGGTCGGGCCGGGCACGCAGGTCGGGCGGAACCTGGACGCCGGGCTGTTCTTCGTGCTGGCGGTGATGGGCGTCGGCGTCCTGGGCTCGCTGATGGCCGGCTGGGCCAGCGCGAACAAGTACTCGCTGCTCGGCGGCATCCGCAGCGCGGCGCAGCTGATGGCGTACGAGCTGCCGATGATCCTGGCCGCCTCCTCGGTGGCGATGGCCGCCGGCACGCTGTCGCTGACCGGTATCGCCGAGTCCTGGCACTGGTACTGGCTCCCGTGGCAGGCCGCGGGCCTGTTCGTGTTCTTCGTCTCGGGCCTGGCCGAACTCCAGCGCCCGCCGTTCGACATGCCGGTGGCCGACTCCGAGATCATCTTCGGCGCCTACACCGAGTACACCGGCATCCGCTTCGCGCTGTTCCTGCTGGCCGAGTACGCCGGCATCGTGCTCCTGTCCCTGCTGACCGCCGTCCTGTTCCTCGGCGGCTGGAAGGGCCCGTTCTACTTCGGCCTCGGCGCCGCCGGCTTCGGCTGGTTCTGGACTCTGGCCAAGACCCTGGTCCTGGCCTTCCTGGTGATCTGGCTCCGGGTGAGCTACCCGCGGCTGCGCGAGGACCAGCTCCAGAAACTGGCGTGGACGACGCTGATCCCCCTGGCGTTGGCGCAGATCGCGCTGACCGGAATCCTGAAGGTGGTCTGATGGGCGCGGACAAGAGCGCCGACAAGCGCGGCCTGCCCGGCGCCGGCCTGGCCAAGGGCCTGGCGACGACCCTGAAGACGATGACCCACCGCTCCGTCACGGCGCAGTACCCGGACGTGAAGCCGGAACTCCCCCCGCGCAGCCGGGGCGTCATCGCCCTCCTGGAGGAGAACTGCACCTCCTGCATGCTCTGCGCGCGCGAGTGCCCGGACTGGTGCATCTACATCGACTCCCACAAAGAAGTCGTCCCCGCCACCGAACCCGGCCAGCGCGACCGCACCCGCAACGTCCTCGACCGCTTCGCGATCGACTACAGCCTGTGCATGTACTGCGGCATCTGCATCGAGGCCTGCCCCTTCGACGCCCTCTTCTGGTCCCCGGAATTCGAGTACGCCGAATTCGACATCGTCGACCTCCTCCACGAAAAAGACCGCCTCCGCGACTGGATGTGGACGGTCCCCCCGCCCCCGGCCCACGCCGAGAACGCGGAGCCCCCGAAGGAAATCGCCACAGCCCAGAAGACGGTCGAGAAGCAGGCGGCGGCCGAGGCCAAGGCCGCGGCCGACCGCGCCGCCGCCGCCGTGCCGAAGCCCACGCCCACCCTGCACAAGGCACCCCCGGAGGCCGACACCAAGGAGATCCCGAAGGTCGTCAGCCCGGACGCGACGAAGGATACGACCGAGCTCCCGAAGGTCCCGCGCCCGACGCCCCGCACGGAGCCTCCGGCCGCGACCGAGCTTTCGGCGGGGCTGATCGCCGAGATCGCGGCGGCTGCCGCCGGGGAGAGCAAGGCAGCGCCGGAGTCCGCAGCCGAGGCCACTGCTGAGCTGGAGCCCGTGGCCGACGCTGCACCCGCCACCGAGCCCGAGCAAGAGGCTGCCGCTCTGGGAACAGCCAGCGATGCCACGCCTGAGTCGGCTTCGAGTGAGCCTGCTGCTGATGAGGCCAAGGCTGTCGCCGAGCCGGAAACTGTCGCCGAAGCCACAGCTCGCGAGCCCGAGCCGGAAGCCACCGCTCAGCCCGAGGTCGCAGCAGAGCCCATCGCTGAGCCCGAGGTCGCCGCCGCTGAATCTGAGCCCGCCGCCGAGCCGGAAACTGTCGCTGAAGTAGTTGCCGCCGAGCCCGAGCCGGAAGCTCCCAAACCCGCACCCGCCCGCGCTCGCAAATCCACGGCCGCCAAGCCCGCCGCATCCAAGCCCGCCGCATCCAAGACCTCGAAGTCCGCCTCGAAATCGGCTGCCTCGAAGTCCACCAAAGCCACTCCCCGCGGCCCCCGCAAAACCGCATCCCCCGACAC
>NZ_JAAFYZ010000389.1 GCF_018274385.1 Catenulispora pinistramenti
ATCGGCCAGCGCCTGCTGGCCATGGCCGCCGCGATCTGGCACAACACCAAGACCGGCGCGGCAAGCAAGCGATCATTGATCGCCTACGACCACTGACCAGCCAAGCGATCGGACTCAATCATCTAGTTCCCTCAGCTGGTTCCGTCAGCCCTTCGCCGCCAGCAACCCCAGATCGCGCAGGCTCTCCGCCCCCTCCACGATCGCCGTCTCCGCCGGCCGCGGGCGCCACCGGAGCTCGTCGCGGGCCCGGTCGTTGTGGATGATCGGGCGCGGCAGGTCCGGGCCGTCGGCCTCGGTGGTCGGCGCGAGGGCCGCGAGGTCGCCGAGTCGGCGCCGCAGGATCGCGGCCACCTCCACGTAGCTCGTCGTCGGGCCGTCCGACACCGCTAGATAGCGCTTGCCCGCGGCTTGCGGCGTGGCCATCGCCCGCATGTGCAGGTCGGCCACGTCGCGCACGTCGACCACGCCGAAGCGGGCCCGGGGCGCGACCGGCATGGTGCCGTCGAGCATGGCCTTGATCAGCTGCATCGTGGACGCCACGGCCGTGCTGAGCGCGGGTCCGAAGGTGGCCGTCGGGTTGACGGTCACCAGCTCGGTGTCGCCGCCCTCGGCCGCCATCAGGTCCCAGGCCGCGCGCTCGGCGACCACCTTCGACTTCTGATAGGGCGGCAGCCCCGGGGTGTCGGGGTCGGTCCAGTCGGCCTCGGTGAACTCCCCGCCGGGCTTGGGCGTGTAGCCGACGGCCGCGTACGACGACGTGAGCACCACCCGCCGCGCGCCGGCGTCCCGGGCCGCGCGCAGCACCCGCAGCGCGCCCTCCCGGGCCGGGATGATCAGCTCGTCCGGGTCGTCGGGCTGCTGCGCGAACGGGATCGGGGACGCCATGTGGTAGACGTCCTCGACGCCGGCCATCGCGTCCTTCCAGCCCTCGTCCGCCATCAGCTCGGCGGTCACCACTTCCAGACCGGCGTCGTCGGCACCGCCCCGGCGGACCGCCTCGCGCAGCGAAGCCTCCCGACTCCGCGAACGCACAGTCGCCCGCACTTCCTGGCCCTCGCGCAACAACGCGGCGACCAACTGACTACCTATGAAACCGGATCCACCGGTCACCAGAACGGGATTCCTCGTACTCATAGCACTGCCTCCAGACGCTCGATCACGGCCACCAGCCGCGCACTGCACTCGGCTTCGGCGACGGCGTCACCCCGGTCCCGGGCGTCCCACAGGGCAGCCTTCTCCCGCAGGTAGCCGAGCCGCGCCTGCTGCGCGAGGATCTCGGCCTCGACCCGTTCGGCGTGCCGCAGGAGCAGATCGCGCTGCTCCCCGGCCCGCTCGCGGCCGATCCGGCGGTTGGCCAGGTACCTGCGCATCTCGTCGATGCCCAGGCCCACGGCCCGCAGGCAGGTCAGGATCTCGACGGTCTCGACGTCGTCGGCGCCGTAGCGGCGGTGGCCGCTGCGCTCGTCCCGGTCGATCGGTCCGACCAGCCCCACTTCCTCGTAGTAGCGGAGGGTGGGCTCGGTCAGGCCGCTTCGCCTGGAGACCTCCTGGATGGTGTAAGCCGTCATGAAGGCAGCTGAACACACTTCAAGCGCTTGAAGTCAACGGCCGGCCGCCCGAGTGGGGCGTTCGGGCGGCCGGGAGGGCCCACCGGTGGCGGGTCGGGGGTGCTCCAGTGGGGCGAGGGTGCTCCAGTGGATCGAGGGCGCCCAGCTCAGCGCGGCGGCCCGACGATCACGCTGCCGTACTCCTCGGTGACCGCCGCGTTCGGCTTGACCACCAAGCCCTCCGGACGCGGGGTGCTCAGGTCGTGGCCGATGGCCCGGAACATCCCCTCGATCCCGGCCGGCGTGTTGATGAACAACAGGTCGGCGGTCTTGGAGGTGATGCGGTAGCCGTGCGGGTGGTTGCGCGGCAGGTAGGCGACGCCGCCCTCGGACAGCTCGTACTCCTGGTCGTCGAACCAGACCAGCGCGGTGCCCTTGATCAGCAGGAATATCTCGTCTTCGCGGGTGTGCATGTGATACGGCGGCGCCTCGCCCTCGGCGGCGTCGAACCGGCCCATCATCAACTGCCCGTCGGTGGCCTGGCCGTCCAGAAGCATGGTCAGCGTGCTGCCCTGGAGCCATTCGAGGTGTTGTTGCTGATCGGGTTGTGCCAGGTAGGCCATGCTCATCGCCGGCTCCGTTCGGTGCGGGACCCCGGGGAGCGGGCGTCCTTGATCGCTTAAACGGAAGATATCGTCCGCTTAAGTCGGGGGTCAACCACGGCCGTCCCGGCCGTTGAGGTGCCATGATCGGGGGCGTGGCAGAGGTGGAGTCTGGTGAAACAGCTGGTGAAGACGGCGGCCCGAGCAACGGTGGGCCTCCCGGCGAGAAGGTCCGGCAGCGCGGCCCGCGCCGGGACGCGGCCGACAACCGGGACCGCGTGCTCGACGCGGCGGCGACCGCGGTGCGCCGCGAGGGCATCGCGGTGCCGATGGCCACCATCGCGGCCGACGCCGGGGTCGGCGTGGGCACGGTCTACCGGCACTTCCCCTGCCGCGAGGCGCTGCTCAACGCCCTGACCCACCGCTCCTTCGAGCTGGTCCTGGCCGCGGCCACGCGGGCCGCCGAGGCGAACGCCGACGCCGGGGAGCCCGGAGTCGAAGCCGTCCGCCGCTTCCTGGATCGGACCGTGGAGCACGGCGGCGATCTGGTCATGCCCATGCGCGGCGGACCGCCGGCCCTGGACGAGCGGACCGTCGCCGTCCAATCCGCGGTCCACGCGCAGCTCAGGGCCCTGCTGCAAGCCGGGGTGCGAGACGGCAGCATCCGCGCCGACGTCACCGCCGGCGACCTGGTGATCTTCGGGGCCTTGCTGACCGAGCGACTGCCGCACGTCGCGGACTGGAACACCGCCGCCCGGCGCGTCATCGACGTCTATGCCGCCGGGCTGGCGCCCACAGCCCCGCCGTTGAGATCCACTCCGGTGGTACCTTCGCCGTCATGACAGCGGGGGCGGCGAAAACTGAGCTCAATAACGGAACACTGGCCCAGATACCCGGACATATCCCGCCAACCGCCCGCCGCGGCTGGTGGATCTTCGCGGGCCTGGTCCTGCAACTCGCCGGCGTCGGCGGGCCCGCGGCCTATGTGTGGGCCAAGGCCAAGCACCAGGACGTCAGCGGCTTGATCACGGTGGCCACGGTCAAGCTCGCATGGCACCAGTCCCTGCACGCCAAGGCGGGTGTCACCCTCCTCGTCGGCGGCGCGGCCCTGTTCGCGATCGGCAGCATCGCCCTGGCCCGCCCCTTCGCCAAGCACTGGCTCACCCTGTTCGTCGGCGTACCGATCGCGGCCCTGTGCGGCGCCCTCGTATTAGGCGTGGCGGCACTGGTCATCGCGCTACTGGTGTTCCTGTTCCTCAGCGACGCCGATGTCAGCAATCTCGGCGGCGAGTTCGGCGGCAGGAGTTCCGGTAAGCGAAAGGACCAGCCGGAACCCCCACCGCAAACGTCGCCGCCGGGCTCGTAAGATCAGCCCGCTGACCAGCCCGGCGGGTTCGCCTCCCAGCCTGACACCGGCAGCTCCCAGCCTCAGGTCAGCAGCGCACCGCCATCGACAGTGATGACAGTGCCGGTCACGAACTCGTTCTGCATCAGGTAGAGGTGCGTCGCAGCGATCTGCTCCGCTTCCCCGATCGCCCCGGTCAGCGTCCGCTTCGCCATCGTCGCGAACAACGCCTCGCGCTGCTGCTCCGGCAGCGCCTCCCACATCGGCGTCCGCACGGCGCCGGCCCGGACCACGTTCACGCGGATCGGCGCCAGCTCCAGCGCCAGCCCGCGCACCAGGCCCTCAGTCGCCCCCACGCCGGCCGCCCCCAGCGCGAAGCCAGGCGCCGGGCGGACGCCGACCGTACCGGAGGTCACCGATATCGAGCCGTTCGGACTCAGCCGCGGCGCCGCGTGCCGGACGGCCGCGACGAAGCCCCAGAACCGCACGTCCATCCGCTGGCGCGCGTCGGCCAGGGGCGTGTCGACCAGCGCCCTCGGCGTCACCGCGTCGCCGGCCGTGTAGACGAGATGGTCCAGGGTGCCGACGTGCTCGAACAGCGCCGCGACGGAGTCCTCGTCCCTGGTGTCGGTCACCACCCCGTCGCCCCCCTCGGGGATCTGCGCGAGCGCCTTGTCCAGGCGCCCCTTGTCACTCGACGCGATCGTCACAGCCGCACCAGCGCGCGCCGCGGCCTGCGCCGTCGCCAGCCCCATGCCCGAACTGCCGCCGATGACGACGACCCGTTGCCCGGTCAAAGCCATAGTCGATGTCATGGTTCGTCCTCCTGGATCAAAGGGTCGCCGCAGGGGGCGGCCCAGCACTTCATGATGTCCCACTGAGACATCATCGTAGCGCTTGATGTCTCAGTGGGACATCACTGCTGGTGCCGTGGCAGGCAACTGGGGTGGTTCGGGGTTCGGATCTTCTTGGGGGGGTTGGAGTTTGTGGGCCGAGTTGCGGTTGGGCTGTGGGTTGAAAGGCGATTTTTACGGCCTTCGGTCATGGTTGTGCCGGTTCGGGGTTCGGGGTGGTGGGTGTGTTTGTCGGCTGCCGGTTTTCGCGTTCACGACCCCGCCGCAACTCAGGCCTCTTCAACTCCGGCAAGTCGGAGCAAGGGCACAGGCAAGAGCAAGAACCAGATCGACGGCACAGGCCAGATCAAGAGCTGAAGATCAAGGTCAAGGTCAAACCCATGGTGAAGGGCCGGGCCTCCGGCGGGCCTCGGCAACCTCAGGGAAACTAGCGCGGTTCCCTAGGGTGGCTGGGTGAGTCTCAGCGGCGGCGGTCCCTGAGGTGGTGCGGTCCGTTCCCCTCGGTCGCGTCGTCAGCCCGGGGGGTACAGCACCGGTGTCCGGGGGTAAGGGCTCGTCGAAAAACAATGCGTCGGTTCCGGAAACAGGGCACGATGATGTGCTAT
>NZ_JAAFYZ010000039.1 GCF_018274385.1 Catenulispora pinistramenti
CCAACAATCCCGGGATACGCCGCAATCACCCGATCAATCTCACCAGCCTGACCAGCCGAAAGCCGCTCGTGCTCAGACAGGCACCAGTTGCCGGGCAGCAGCGCATCGCGGGTAAGGATTTCGTTGATGCCCGCGATGCTGCCGGCGAAGGTGTTGGCGGCGTCGAAGGCTGCTGCGTTGGCGTCGGTGAGTTCGGCGGCTCGGGTGAGGAGGTCGGCGGGGATGGGGGCGCCGGTGCGGGCGATGGTGCGGGCTTCGGTGTGGAGGGCGACGGCTGCGCGGGTCCAGATGGCCCATTGGCCCAGGAGGCCGCCGACGATGTGCAGGGTGGTGCCGTTGACGCGGTAGGGGGTGAGGAGGTCGACGATGATGTTGTCGTCGTTTCCGGTGTAGAGGGCGATGTCCTCGGCGTGGCCGGTGTCCGCTACGGCGCGGATGACGTCGATGGTCGCGTAGCGGTCGAAGGGGGCGATCTTGATGGCTTCGACGCCGGGGATCTGGGCGTACCGGCGCCAGAAGTCGTAGCCGAAGCGGCGTTTGCCCAGGGCTGGTTGGATGTAGAAGCCGAAGACGGGCAGGATCTCGGCGATGCGGGCGACGCCTTCGAGGATCTCCTGCTCCGGGGCGGTGCCCCAGCCCGGGGTGGCGACCAGTGCCAGGTCGTAGCCGAGGTCGGCGGCGATGCGGGCTTCGGCCAGGGCCGAGGGGGTGGGGCCGAGGACTCCGGCGACCAGGATGGGGTCCGGGCCGGCTTCTTCGGCGGCCAGGCGGAGGACCGGTTCGTACAGGCCGTGGTCGCGGATCTCGAACTGGGTGGTGTGGACGCCGACCGCTATGCCGCCGGCGCCGCAGTCGAGGTAGTGCCGGGTCAGTGCGCGCTGGCGCTTCGGGTCCAGGGTGCGGTCTTCGTGCAGGGCGAGCGGGTGGGCGGGGATGACCATTCCCTCGCGCAGGCGCCGGCGCTTGTCGTCGGTGAGCATCAGAACCGTCCCGCGCGCTCGGTGAAGTGGGTGGGTTTGTCCAGGAGTGCTCCGCCTTCTTGGAGCCAGAGGACCGTCCAGTCGAGCATCTGGTGCAGCGACACCTCCGGGTAGCCGAACAGGCCGAAGCAGCGGGCCGCGTTGGACAGCAGCGCGGTCGGCGATTCGGCGCCGGCGAAGACGGGTTCGCGGTCCAGGCGGCGGCCGAGTTCGGTGGCGAGCCAGCGGACGGAGGCGGTTTCCGGGCCGGTCACGTTGAGGACCAGCGGCTCCTTGCCGGAGCCGTCGGCGTGGGCCAGGGCGCTGAGCGCGTAGCGGTTCGCATCGCCCTGCCAGATCACGTTGACCAGGCCGTTGCCGAGGTCGACCGGGGTGTCCGCGAGCACCGCGCGGGCGATGTCGGTGAGCACCCCGTAGCGGCAGTCGATCGCGTAGTTCAGGCGGATGATCGCCAGCGGGCTGCCGGTCGCCGCCGCCTGGTAGGCCAGGATCCGCTCCCGTCCCAGGCACGACTGCGCGTACTCGCCGACCGGGTCCGGTGCGACGTTCTCGTCCGCGCCGCCGGAGGTCGGCGGTAGCAGCGGGTAGACGTTCCCGCTGGAGAAGGCGCTGATCCTGGCCCCCGCATAGCGCTGCGCCACCCGGCCCGGCAGGTAGACGTTGGTCGCCCAGGTCGGCGCGGCGTCGCCGGTGGTGCCGAACTTGCGGCCGACCATGTAGACGACGTTCGGTGCGTCGGGCAGGCCCGCGAGCGCCGAGTCGTCGGCGAGGTCCGCGCTGACCGTGCGCACCCCGGCCTGGTCCAGTTCGGCGCGGGCCGAGGAGTCGGAGAACCGTGACACCGCGTGGACGGTGCGCCCGCCCGGCAGCCGGTCGAAGGCCGCGGCGGCCATGCGCGCCAGGCTGACGCCCATCTTCCCGGCCGCGCCGAGCACCACCAGGTCGCCCTCGGTCTTGGCGAGTTCGTGGATCAGTCGTTCGTCGGGCTCGTGGACCCGCCGGGCGATCTCCGCCAGTGTCGTGGTCATGAAAGGTGGGCTCCTGGTTCGGAAACGGCGGCGAGGAAGCGGACGGAGCGGAGCAGTTCGTCGTAGGGGACCGGCGGCACACCGCTGCGCACCATCGCGAAGAACGCGTCGAGTCCGGGATAGAGGTAGTGGTCGTCCAAAACGGGCTGGGCGGTGGTGACAGAGCAGTCCTCTGCGACGACACAGAGGTGGAAGGGCACTGGCTTCGGATCCGGGCGGACCATGGTGACGGTGACCGCGGTCCCGCCGACCGGCGCGCAGGCCACGATCGCGTCCCGGGTCCGCGTCACCTGGACCTCCCCGACGTCCCCGCGACACAGCGTCAGCGCCATCTCGACGGGATGGACTCCGTAGAAGTGGACGCCGCCGTGCGGGCTGTCCGGATCGACCGGGCCGGTGGCGGCGACGGCGGACGGCGGCGCGTCCTGAATCAGTGCACGAACCTCGGGCAGCCACCGCAGCGCCGAATACGAGGTGAGCGGCGCGCCATGGCGCTCGGCCGCGCGGATCATCGCCTCGGCGTCGGCTACGCTCACCGCCAGCGGCTTGTCGACCAGGACCGGCAGCCCGGCCGCCAGCAGCGGCAGCGCGTGCGCCGCGTGCTGCCCGCCGTGCCGGTCGGTGACGATGACCGCGTCCACCAGCCCGATCAGGTCTTCGACGGCGGGCACCACGGGCAGCCCGACGTCGCGTTCCTCCGCGGAGTCCGGCTGCGAGGCGACGGCGACGATGCGTGCGTCCCCGCCGCGCCGCTCAGCGTTGCAGTACCGGATCATGTGGTCGACGTGCGTGCTCTCGGTACCGACCAGGCCGATTCTCATGGTCGCGGAACCTCCGGTCCCGGTCATTTGCTGTATCCGGCAGAGATGCCCTCGATGATCCGGCGCCCGAGCACGATGTAGAGCACGAGCAGCGGCGCGATGAGGATGACCAGACCGGCGAACAGCACCGAGTAGCGCGATCCGGTGTACTGCATCGTCTGCGTGAAGTTGTAGAGCGACAGCGACAGCGTGGTCTTGGTGTGCAGCATGACGAGCGCGAAGAACGTCTCGCCCCAGTGCCCGATCGCCTGGAGCACGAAGATCGTGATCAGGCCGGAGCGTGCCAGCGGCAGCATGATCCGCCAGAACGTGTAACCCGGCCCGGCCCCGTCCAGGGCGGCGGCCTCTTCGAGTTCGACCGGAAGCGACCGGAAGAACGCCGTCAGCAGGAACAGCGCGTAGGGGATCCCGGCTCCGGTGTAGATCAGCATCAGGCCCCAGACGGAGTCGACGAGCCCGACGCGGTCGAAGGCCACATACAACGGGATGAACATCGTCTGCGCCGGGATCCCGAGGCCGAGGACGAACAACGCCGTGTGCACGCCGCTGCTGCGCACGCGGAACCGGGACAGCGCGTAGGCGGCCGGAGCGGCGAGCAGGATGCAGGCCAGCCCCGAGCCGACGATCAGCAGCAGCGAGTTCCCCACACCGGCGCCGAACTGCGCCGAGACCCACGCGGTCCGGTAGTTGCTCCAGATGAAGTGCTTCGGCCACGACCACGGGTGCAGCGCCATCTCCCGGGTGGACTTCAGCGAGGACAGGACGATCCACACGATCATCAGGACGTTGGCCGCCACGATCGCCCACGCGACGGGCACCGTCACCAGATGTCCCCAGCCGCGGTGCCGTTTGATCTTCGTCATCGATGCTCCCCGGCCTCTAGTAGGTGTCGGCGTCCCGGCGCAGCACGCGGCGCGCCAGGACCATCAGCAGGCCGGTGAGCAGCAGGACGATGACGCCGCAGGCCGCGGCGATCCCGTAGTCGGCCGTGCCGTCGGGGTTGAACGCCTCGGCGTAGGAGTACATGGCGAAGTTCCAGATGTTCGTGGGCGGCAGCGCTCCGGACTCGGCCGAGAACACCAGGAGGAACTCGAACGTCTTCAGCGCGCCGACGCACCACAGCACCGAGCACACGCTGACGACGTCCTTCATCAGCGGGAAGGTGACGTAGCGGAACCGCTGGAAGGCGCTCGCCCCCTCGATCTCAGCGGCCTGATAGAGCTCCGGCGGGATCCGGTCCACGGCCGCCATGAAGATCACCGTGTAGACGCCGGAGGACAGCCAGGTCATGCCGATGAGGATGACCTTGAACATGTTGTCCTGCGCCAGCCACTCCGGGTGGCTGTGCACCCCGACGTCGGCGAGCAGCGTGTTGACCAGACCGTCGGGGTTGAACAGGTAGCCCCACATGATCGAGATCGCGATGCCCGGCACCAGCGAGGGGAAGAACACCACGGCCCGCGCGAACCTGCGGCCCGCCATGTCCTGCAACAGGATGGTCATGCCGAAGGCGATGGCGAAGACCGCGGCCCCCACGCCGACGACAATCCAGAAGGTGTTGACGAAGGAGGTCCGGAACACCGGATCCCGGAACATCGCCGTGTAGTTGTGCAGCCCGGCCCACTGCATCGGCCCGGCGCCGGCCCACCGGTTGAGGCTGAGCCAGAGCGTGAACAGCGTCGGCGCGACCATGATCAGCATGTAGACGGCCAGCGCCGGGTAGACGAAGGGGACGAACATCCGCCGGCGCGCACGGTGGAACGGTGAGTGCCGCCGGCCGGGCCCGACCGGCCGGCGGCCGTCTTCCGTCGTGGAGCCGACCACGATTGCCGAGGCCATCCTCAGCCCTTCGACTTCCAGTAGTCGGCGCTGTCCGAGCTCATCGAGTCGATGAACTGCGCGGCGCTCAGCTTGCCGAAGATGAGCTTGTCGTCCAGGCCGAAGTAGATCTTCGCGTTGTAGTCGGCCAGTGAGGCCGGGGAGCGGACGGTGTTGACCTGCCCGGCGTCGATCGCCTGCTTCACCGCCTGGACCGCCGGCGGCGCCGGGACGTCCTTGGCGATCGGGATGTTCTGCATCTCGGTCGCGACCTGCTCCTGATAACCGCGCTGGAGCAGGAAGGCGGCGAACTTCTCAGCGGCGGCCTGGTGCTTGGAGGACTTCAGGACGCCGATTCCGCTCACGGTCACGTTCAGCGGGGGAGCGCTGTGTCCGGCCACGGCCGGGAAGGCGAACGACCGGTAGTCGAACCCGGGAGCGGCGACCGGGCCGACCTCGCTGGGCAGCCAGCTGCCGTTGACGTTGAAGTCCGCGTCGTTGTTGGCCCACTTGTTCTCCATCGCGGGGAACTTCGAGGCGTCATAGCCGTCGGTGAAGTAGCCGCCCTTGGCCAGGCGCTCCACGAGCTGTGCCGCTTGCAGGTAGCCGGGCTGCTTCCAGGTCTGGCCGGTCTTGTCGGTCTCGGCCTTGTTCAGCGCGTCCGGACCGAGGATCGAGGCCAGGAAGTCGTTGTAGAACACGGCGTTGTAGGAGGTGACGCTGCCGTCCTGGGCCAACGGCCGGCGGTTCTTGGCTTTCTGGGCGTCCAGGATCGAGAAGAACGCGTCCCAGTCCTTGGGCGCGGCGCTCTCCAGCGCCGGGAAGTTCTGGCCGTTGTAGAACACGACGCCGGTCGCCGAGGCCCAGTACGGCACCACGACCGGTCCGCCCGTGGTCTGCCCGGCGGCGTCCGTCGGCGTGGCCAGCGAGGTCGCGGCCGGGCCGACGACCTGGGCCACCGTCTGGCCGGTGCCGGGCACCTGCTGCTGGTAGGCGCTCGTCAGGTCCAGCATGCCGCCGGCCGGGTAGAGCACGTTCTGGATCTGGCTGGCGCTGGTCTCCACGACGTCGGTCGGCACATCCGGGGAGTTCAGCGCCGGCAGCAGGGATTTGACGACGGCGTTGCCCTTCCACTGCACCGTCACCTTGATGCCGGTCTGCTTCTGGAAGTCGTCGACGGCGGCCTGGAGGAACTGCTGTCCCGGCTGGCCCTTGAGCCACTGGCTCCAGATCGTCAGGTGGTCGCCGCCTGCCCCGGAACCCGCCGCGCCGGCGCCACCGCTGCTGCTGCCGCCGCACGCGCTCGCGCACAGCGCCACTCCCGCCAGAGCCACACCCGCCAGGAGGGGAGGTTGTCGTCGCCGCATGGCTCACTCGCTTCCGTTAGTGAACTCGCCGTATCGGTTGCTGAAACTCTGCTGTGCAGAGGTTCGACCCTCCCGCCTCTCGTTGTCAAGGGTCTCCGCACCTGACAGTGCCGCTCAGCGTGCGTGGCGGGGCCCTGGCCCGGCGGTAGCGGGAGGCGAGGGTTGACGCTCCTTGCTTTCTGGGCTCTAGTTTAGTGAGCAGAACGAGTATTTCATTTCTTAATGAGGAGCGTCGTCGTGATCGAAGCTGTCGCGAGCCCGTCCGGAGCGCCCCCGGCCGGTCCCTACTCCCCGGCGCTACGAGTCGGTGACCTGCTGTTCGTGTCCGGCCAAGGGCCCTTCGACGCGGCCGGGCAGCGGTGCGGGCAGACCTTCGCCGAGCAGGCGCACGCCGTGTTCGACAACCTCGCGGCGCTCGCGGCGGCGGCCGGGACCGGTCTGGACCGGGCCGTCCGGCTCGGTGCCTACCTCAGCGACCACGCGCATTTCGGCGAGTGGAACCGGGTCTGCGCGGCTCGGCTGAGTGAGCCCTATCCGGCCCGCACGACGGTGCCGGTCGCGCTGCCCGGCTTCGACATCGAGGCCGACGCCGTGTTCTGGATCCCGGAGCCGGAGGACCGCGCGTGACCACGTCGCAGGCGGCCACCCGGACCGCGGGGCTGCGGGACCGCGCCGAGGCCGTGATACCCGGCGGCGTCAGCTCGAACGTCAGGCTCCTGGCACCGCGCGTGTTCTTCGAGCGCGGCGCCGGGCCCAGGCTGTGGGACGTCGAGGGCAATGACTACGTCGACTACCTGCTCGGCCAGGGGCCGGCGTTCCTCGGCCACGCCCACCCGCAGGTCACCGAGGCGGTCGCCCGGGCGGTGCGCTCCGGCATGGTCTACGGCGCGCAGCACGCCCTGGAGGTCGAGGCGGCCGAGCGGTTCATCGCGGCCGTGCGGTGGCCGGACCTGGTCCGGTTCGGGGTCTCCGGGACCGAGTCGGTCCAGGGCGCGCTGCGCCTGGCCCGGGCCGCCACCGGACGGCGCCGCCTGCTGCGGTTCGCCGGGCACTACCACGGCTGGATCGACAACGTGTTGATGGACTTCGGGGCCGAGGGCGGTCGCCCCGGCACCCTCGGCCAGCCCGCCGACGCACTGGCCGACTGGCTGGTGGCGCCGTTCAACGACACCGACGCGCTGGCCGAGGTGTTCTCGGCGCACGGCGAGGAGATCGCGGCCGTCATCGTGGAGCCGATGATGTGCAACCAGGGGGCGATCGTCGCCGAGCCGGACTTCCTGGAGGCATTGCGCGCGCTGACCACGGCCCACGGGACGGTGCTGATCTTCGATGAGGTGATCACCGGGTTCCGGCTCGCGCTCGGCGGCGCGGCCGAGCACTACGGGGTCACGCCGGACCTGGCCGTGTACGGCAAGGCGCTGGCCGGCGGCTGGCCGGTGAGCGCACTGGCCGGGCGCGAGGAGTTGATGGGCCGGTTCGGCACCGGCGAGGTCAACCACTCCGGGACCTTCAACGCCTCGGTCATGGCCGCCGCCGCGGTGGTGGCGACCCTGGAGGTGCTGACTGAGGATCCGCCGTACGAGCGCGTGGCCGAGCACGGGACCAGGCTGCGCGCCGGGCTGGCGGGGCTCGGCGACAAGCACCAGGTGCCGCTGCGGATCCAGGGCCTGCCCGCGGCCTTCCACGTCTCCTTCGGCGGGCCGCGGTCCGTCGGCGGCTCCGCGCCGGTCCGCGATCTCAGCGGTCTGCGAGAGCTGGACCTCGTCCGGTACGCCGAATTCTCCCGGCTGCTGGCCGAGCACGGGGTATGGGTCGCCGGCCGCGGCATCTGGTACGTCTCGGCCGCGCACGGGGACGCAGAGCTCTCCGACGCGCTGGAACGGGTCGACGCCGCCCTCACGGCCGATACCGGGACGGCCTGACCGCATGGGCCTGATCGTCGAGACGGCCCGGGTCCCGATGCGGGACGGGACGGTCCTCACCGCCGACGTCCTGCGTCCGGACCGGGGCGGGCCGCTGCCGGTGCTGCTCTCCCGGACGCCTTACGGCCGGGCCCATTCACGGCAGGTCGAGGACGTCGTCGGGATGGCCCGGGCCGGGTGGGCCGTGGTGGTCCAGGACGTGCGCGGCCGGGGCGAGAGCGGCGGCGTCTTCGAACCCTTCCACCAGGAGATCGCGGACGGCGCGGACACGGTCCGGTGGTGTGCCCGGCAGCCGTGGTCGGACGGGCGGGTCGCGATGTTCGGCGCCTCGTATCGGGCCGCCACGCAGTGGCTCGCCGCCCGGGCCGGGCCGCCCGGCCTCGTCGCGATCTCGCCGTACGTCAGCCCCGCCGGGTTCGCCGAGGGCTGGACGTTCGAGGGCGGGGTGCCGGTCCTCGGGTTCACCCGCGCCTGGGCACTGGGGCTGGCCGCGAGCGGGTCCGCGCCGGACGAGGCGGCCGCCCGGCGCGCGGCGGAGCTGCGTGATCTCGCGCCTGATCCGACTGCACGGGAACCGTGGGACGAGATCTTTCCACCGGCAAGGAACTGGGAGTGTTCGCCCAAGCAGAAGTACTGGGCGGCGATCTCCGGGGGCGGGCCCGCGCCGCCGGTCGCCGGGTTCCATGTCGCCGGGTGGCACGACGTGTTCTGCGAAGGCGCGCTGGCCGCCTTCCGCGCCGCCCGGCGGAGCGGGAAGCCGCAGCGGCTCGTCGTCGGGCCGTGGACGCACGGCGACGTCGGCGGACGCGTCGCGGGGGAGCTGGACCAAGGGGTGAACGCCGAGGCCGCCCGAGTGGGGCTTCCGGAGGAGCGCCTGCGCTGGCTGCGGGCCGCGCTCAAGCCGGAGGCGGCCGATCTGGGGGTGACGGTGTCGGTCTTCGAGATGGGCGCGGATCGGTGGCTGGAGCTGCCGGACTGGCCGCCGCCGGAGACGGAGGCCGAGGCCGGGCGGCGGACGTTGCGGCTGGGCGCCGACGGCGTGCTGAGCGAGGCTTCACAGGGGACTGCGACGGTCGGCCTGGGCCCGCGGACCGTCGCGCACGATCCGCACGATCCGGCGCCGTCCCTCGGCGGACGGCTGTTCGGCGTGTGGCCGCGCCCCGGCCCGGCGGACCAGGCCGAGGTCGAGCGCCGGCCCGACGTCCTCACCTACACCTCGGCGCCGCTGGCGGCCGAGTTGGACGTGGTCGGCACGGTCCGGGCGCGGCTGCGGGTCCGCGCCTCGACAGCCGTCGCCGATGTGGTGCTCCGGCTGTGCGACGAGTATCCGGACGGCCGGTCCTATCCGGTCGCCGAACACGGCCACCGGCTCTTCAGCGCGCCCGACCGCGATCAGGACCTCGTGCTGGACGTGGGCTCGACCGCGTGGCGGGTGCGGCCGGGCCACCGGATCCGGCTCTGCGTCGCCCCGGCTTCCTGGCCACGCCTTGCGGCCCTGCCAGACCGCTATACGCTGACCGTCGTCCACGCTCCTGATGCCCCGTCATGGTTGGAGCTCCCGGCGTTCCGTCGATAAGATGAAACACATCATTCACTGATCGAGACACGAGGCATGCGGTGGCAGTGACCAGGTCGGCCAAGCGGAGGACGGACGAGCCCGAGGAGCCGACGGAGCCGGCCCGGGCTCCAGAGGCCCCAGCTCCAGAGGCCCCAGAGGAAGGCGCTGCGGACGGCTCGGAGGAGCGTGACTACTCGGTGCGGGCCGTCGCGCGGGTCTGCGCCATCCTCAACCTGCTGCAGGAGTCGGTCGACGGGGTGTCGCTCATCGACGTCGCGGAGGCCACCGGCCTGCCCAAGTCCTCGGCGTTCCGCTATCTGTGGACGCTGGAGACCCGGCGCTACGTGGAGCGCGACCCCGCCACCGGCATGTTCCGGCTGGGCCTGGGGTTCGTCGGGATGCAGTCCCGGCACCTGGAGGTGCTGCGCCAGCGCGCGCGCCCGGTGCTGGAGCGGCTGCGCGACGAACTCGGCGAGACGCTGAACCTCGGCGTGCTGGACGGCGACACCACGATCTACCTCGACATCGTCGAGAGCCGCCGGGGCGTCCGGCTGGCCGCCACGCGCGGGGACCGCGACCCGATCCACTCCACGGCGCTCGGCAAGGCCATCGCGGCCCGCCTGCCCGAGGCCCAGGTGCGGGGGATACTGGCCGCCGGGATGCCGGCGCGCACCGCCAACACCATCACCACGCCCGAGGACTACCTCAACGAGCTGGGCCGGGTGCGCCGCCTGGGGTACGCCTTCGACGACGGCGAGAACGAGATCGACGGACGCTGCCTGGCCGTGCCGATCGAGGGCACGCCGTTCCCGGCGGCGCTGAGCCTGAGCGCGCCCTCGGCGCGGTTCCCGCTGCGGCAGGTCGAGGAGGTCGCGACCGCGCTGAAGGCCGCGGCGGCGACGCTGACCGCGGCCCCCGACGTGGCGGCCCTGCCGGGTGCTGCCGGTGCTGCCGGTGTCCCCAGCGCTCCAAAAAAATGAAATAAGCATTTTGCTTGACGGAATGCCGCCCCGGATAGTCTGATGAGGACATGCGATTCGGAGTGCTCGGCTGTGGTTCGTACGGCGTGGTCCACGCCAAGGTGATTTCCTCGATGCCCGATCAGGCCCGGCTGGTCGCGGTGGCCGACGCGGTCCCGGACCGGGCCGCGGCGGTGGCCGGGGAGCTCGGCTGCGAAGCGGTCGAGGGTCTGGAAGCGCTGTGCCGGCGCGCGGACGTCGACGCGATCAGCGTCAGCATCCCGCACGGCCTGCACGCCGACGCGGTCGTGACCGCGCTGGAAGCGGGCAAGCACGTGCTGGTCGAGAAGCCGCTGGACATCAGCCTGGTCGCCGCCGACCGGGTGATCGAGGCCGAGCGCCGGACCGGGCTGACCGTCGGCGTGATGAGCCAGCGCCGCTTCGAGCCCGCGGCCGTCCGCGTCAAGGCGGCGATCGACGCCGGGGACCTGGGACGGCTCACGTCCGGCATGGCCGAGACGACGAGCTGGCGGCCGCAGTCCTACTATGACTCGACGCCCTGGCGCGGCACGGCGGCCGTCGAGGGCGGCGGAGCCCTGATGACGCTCGGCGTGCACTCCCTGGACCTGCTGCTGTGGTTCCTGGGGGAGCCGGTCGCGGTGCAGGCGCAGGCCGGACAGCTCGCGCACGAGCGGATCGAGGTCGAGGACACGCTCGTCGGGACCGTCCGCTTCGCCTCCGGCGCCGTCGCCGGGGTCAGCGCGACCACCGCGGCCTACCCGGGGCGCGACTCACGGGTCGCGGTATACGGCGACCTCGGTAGCGCCCAAGTCGGCGAGCGCGAACTCGGGTACCTGCGCACGACCCGCCTCCAGCCGGGGACCGAGCGGGTCGCCGAGACGGCCGCCTACCCTGAGCACTCCGCACTGTCCGGCGGTGACGCCATCGACATCTACGGTGCGGCGCAAGCCCAGTACCGGGACTTCGTCGCCGCCGTCCGCGACGGCCGGCCGCCGGCGATCGGCACGGCCGACGGGCGGCGGGTGCTGGCCACGGTGCTGGGGCTCTACGAGTCCGCGCGTACCGGCGACACCGTCAAGCTGTGATGAGCGGGCTTGTGCTGAGCGAGCTGCTGGGGCTGGTCGAGGGGTTGCCTCTGACGCGTGTGGGCGACGAGGAGGAGGCGGGGCTGCTGCTCACGTCGCTGCCGTGGCCGCGTGCCGAACCGGGCCCGGTGTCGCTCGGCGGGCAGCCTACTGATGCTTTGCGGCTGGGGGCGTGGCCGGGCACCGGGTTCGCGCGCCGGCTGATTCTCGCGGCGGACGCCGGAGAGGCCGGGGCCGCGCCGGCGATGCTCCCGGTTGTCCGAGGGGATGTCGCCGTCGGCGACGGCTCTCCGCCGTGGGCGGCGACGGAGGTCTTCGAGCGGAGCCCGGAGCCCGGCTACGTCTGGGAACGCAGCCTCTTGAGACTGGGGTTCGGCGGCCGGTCGGTCGGCCTGGCGATGGGGTTGCGAACCGGCGGGACGGTGCATTGGTGGGAGGCCTGCCGCCTGGTCGTCGTGGAGCAGACCGAGGAACGCCTCACGGTCGAGATGGGCGGCACGATCGCGCACCGCCACCTCACCGGCGCCGACCACCGCGAGCAGCCCAGCTACACCAACACGTTCGTCCACCTGCACAACTGGCTCAACGCGAGCATCCATGTGCGGCTGCACCGCAACGGCGTGTGCGAGGTCTTCGCTCGGCATGTCAACGCGCGGTTCGTGGACGACGGGCTGGCGTTGGAGGACGTCGTCCCGGTCCTGGGCATCCAGACCGCCGAGCCGGCCGATTCCCCTGGCCTGCCTGAGCGCTGGGACGGCTCGTCCCGCCGGCTCACGGTCGGCGCCGCGCGCTTCGACTTCGCCGAGGTGGCCCGGCTGGCGACTCCGACGCGGCCCGGCGACATCAGGAGCGAAGACGGTTGGGTGGTCCTCCAGCCCTACGCCGGGGTCGAGCTGTTCGGCGGCGCCTGTCCCGATGAGCAGACCGGCGACCCGTTCCTCTTCCGGTCCGAAGACCGGGCCTTCCCGCGCGGAATGGCGCGGACGCTTCGCTTCTCATTGAGTCTGTCCGACCGCTCACCCACAGTGGTCCGCTATCTCGCGCCGGACTGGTGGTACGGCCTCTGCGAAGAGCTCACCACCCGATCCGTGCTGCCGGTCACGACCGCGGACGACGAGCGGAGCCTGGGGGCGGCGCGGCGCTGGGTACGCGAACATATGGTGCGCGGCGGGTTCGAGGACGCCACCGTCCCGCGCAACGATTTCCAGCGGTGGGACCTGCCCGACGGCCCGCGCTACGAACCCGGCTGGGAGGGCGAGCTCCCGTACGCGCTGCTGCTCGACGCCTGGCGGA
Organism: Catenulispora pinistramenti; assembly: GCF_018274385.1. Classification (GTDB taxonomy): domain Bacteria; phylum Actinomycetota; class Actinomycetes; order Streptomycetales; family Catenulisporaceae; genus Catenulispora; species Catenulispora pinistramenti. The sequence goes on from NZ_JAAFYZ010000039.1 coordinate 12,853, forward strand.
CCGGGGACGGGTACCAGGACGCGCTGCGTGCCGCGTATGCGATCACTGACATCGCGGTCGACCACGCCGCGAAACTCATGCGGATGCACGGCCACCCGCCGAACGCGCTGTCGCTGCCGATGAGCCGGATGCAGGGCACGATCGCCGCCTACCTGGAGACCGGCGACCCCTTCCTGCTGCGCACCGCGCAGACTGTGGTGGAAAGTGCGCACGCCACGCACCTGAACTCCTGGCCACGCCTCGCCGTCGGCCGCGACGCGTGCTACCTGCGCGCCGCGATCCTGCTCTACCGCTACCTCGGCGACGAATACTTCCTCCGCCTGGCCGACGAGGGCGCACAGACCGTGGCGGCGAGCCAGCGAGCCAACGGCACCTTCGGCGACCAGGGCGGCGGCGCGGGCATGCACGCCTGGATGGGGTACATCACCAAGCCGTGGATGGGGCTGCTGGCCCTCGGCGGCCTGCTGGACCGTCTGGAACTCCGGCCCGAAGGGACCTCGCCGGACGAGGCGGCCCTCGGCCCCCTGCACGACGCCGTGCTCCGCTTCGGCGACTGGCTGCTGGCCGAACGCGGCGCCGGAGGCTGGTCCTACCAGCACGACTACGACGGCCGCCGGACCCACGAGGATCTACGGACCGGCAAGGTCTACCCGCTGCCCACCCCGCCGCCGTACTGGCACCACGACACCTTGGCACGTCTGCTGGCCTACTGTTCGGTGAGCACCGGAGACCCGGCCTACCTACAGGCATGGCGCGAAAGCCACGACCTGTTCTGGACGCCGGACGCCGGCACGAGCGCCGGCGCTGGCGCGAGCGATCCGATCTCGGCCAGCGGCGTGGCCGACCACGTCGTCGGCGCCGCGCTGCAGTTCGTTCCCGCGCTGCACGACCGGTTGTGGGCCGTGCGCTGGCCGGACGGATCCGCTGAATCAGCACCCGCCATGGCGGCGCTCGCAGGGCCGGCATCCGGGGCGGCGACGGTCTCCGCCCCGGACGGGAGGCGTCCGCTACCGCCGGTGCGGTGACCGGGATTGTTCGCCGGGTCGGCTACTAGCCTTCGATACCGCGCTGCTCCCGCTTGTGCAGCCGCCGCAGCTTGTCGGGCGGAAGCTCGTGGACCACATGGACGGTGCCGAGGACGGCGACGCCGGTAACGGTGATCCGGTGTGCCGCGGACCTGGCGCGGCCGGGCTCGTCGCGTCCGCGGGTGAAGCCACCGAGGACCGACTTGCCTTCGACGCGGACCTCGACGTCCGGCGGGACGACCACGTAGACCGTGCTCACCCACGCGTTGACGCGGATGGTCGTCTCCGAACCGGTGAACTCGGCGTTCCGCAGGTCGATGACGCCCGAGCCGATCACCGCGGTGCCGGTGTAGCCGTCGCCGACCACCCATTCGCCGCCGCGGCTGATGTCGCTGAGCACGCCCAGGTCCTTGGCGGCCGTCGGCGCGGCGTCCGCCGGGCGGGCGGGTCGCAGGTCACTGACGATCGTCGCGAGCTCGCCGCGGGACTTCGCAGCGAAGACCCGCTCCAGGCGTTCCTCCAGCTCGGCCGGGGTCACGCGGCCGTCGGCCGTGGCGGCCTGGAGGACCTGCGCCGCGCGTTCCCGGTCGGCGTCGGACGCGCGGAGGGCGGCGTCGGCGGGCTCGATGGCGTCCATTTCTTGAGGATAGGGGTGGGACGTGGGCGAGCGGCGGGTCTCTGCTCGCCAGCCCGGCGGATGTCCGCGGTCACCGCACTAGCGGATGCCGACGCCTGAGGCCGAGACTTCAAGGCAGCCGTCCCGCTCGGTGACCAGCCCGGGCCGCTCGACGGAGAGCTCCGCGTTCCCCGCCGGGGCGTATTGCAGGCTGTTGCACTCGAATGCGGGCACTGAGTAGGAGCAGTGCGCGGCGAACACCGCCGCGTGGGCGAGCGCCGGGCCCACGTGGGTGAGGTCCTGCTGCACCACGAACCGCCGGCGCTTCCGCGCCCAGCAGTACGCGAGCAGGGCCGAGCTCTGGCCGCGACAGGTCTTCACCACGATGCCGTCCCAGCCGGTCAGGGCGTCCAGCTCGCGCGGGTCCGGCAGCCCTTCGTCGGCCAGGACCGGGAGGGGACCGGCGGCGCCGGGACCGGGCGCGCCGCGGGGCACCGGCTGCTCGACGTACTCGACGTGCCCCGCGTACTCGGCCCGCACCGAGCTGAGCAGCCGGGCCAGATCCGCGGCGCCGGTGTAGGCCTCGTTCGGGTCGAGCGAGATCCGCGCCCCGTGGGCGGCGACCGCGCGCACCCGCGCGATGTCGGCGTCGACGCGGCCGGTCAGCTTCAGCTTGACCCAGTGCCGGCCGGCGGCGTCGGCGGCCGGCTCGGCCACGCCCAGGACGTGCTGCACGGGCAGCGTTGTCGCGGGTGTGGCCGAGAGCTGATCGCCCGGCCAGCTGCCGGCGAAGTCCGGGCCGAGGTAGGCGCCGAGATCGGCGTTCAGGAACCGCTCGTCGTACATGCGGTAGGCGCTGAGCCCGGCGGCCCTGGCCCAGGCGTCGTGGACGGCCTGGTCGACCGGGCCCGCCGCGACCTCGGCGGCCAGGCGCGGCCCGGAGGACCGCGCGACCAGGTCGAGCAGCCTCGCGCCGTGCTGGAGCGGGTCGGCGGTGCCGAACGCGGGCAGCGCGGCGGCCAGGCCGCGGACGGTGGCGCGCATGGCGTCGTCGGTGCCGCCGGCCCAGGGGTGGGACAGCAGAACACTGCCGACCCCGTTCGCGGTGCGGCCGTTCCGCGCCTCCACCGACACGGTGACCGTTGCTTCGGTGAGTCCGGTGATGGGGCCCGAGCTGAGGGTCAGCGGCACGGCGAACGGTACCTGCCGGAAGCTCGGGACCGCCGCGACGATCCGGACGTCGGTCGGCTTCACCGGGCCTCAGCCCGCGAGGTGTGCGAAGTGCGCGAAGTGCGCATGGACCCGGCGGACCGCGGTGATGATGTCGTCCACGTCTTGATCGGAGTAGCGCTCGTTGCACTGCAGGACGACGAGAGTGCGCTCGATCATGTCCTCCGCGACCGGGCAGTCGCCCTTGGCGTAATGCCGTCCGTCGATCGGGAACCCCGAGATGCCGTACGTGCGCCGCTCGGCCATCGCCGGGGTGAGGTAGACGGGGCGGTCGAGATAGCCCGCGGAGGCCGGGATGCCCTCGGCGAGCAGCGCGGCGCCGAAGTCCGCGTTGTCCGTGCCGACGAGCTCGGGATCGAGCAGGATCGGGTACAGCCAGAACGAGTGCCGGCTGATCTCCTCCGGCGAGGGCAGCCGGAGTCCGGCGAGGCCGTCGAGCTCCTTGGTCAGCCGCGCCGCCACCGCGCGCCGCGCCGCCACGATCTCCCCGAGCCGGGTGAGCTGGACCCGGGCCACCGCGCCGACCAGCTCGGTCATCCGGTAGTTGAGGCCGAGGAACAGGTGGGTGCGCTCGCCGGTGTCGCGCGGCCAGCCCTTGTCCGCGAACAGCCGCATCCGGCGCGCCAGCTCCGGATCGTCGGTGACGGTGAGTCCGCCGTCGCCGGCGGTGATGTGCTTGGTCTGCTGAAGGCTGAAACAGCCGATGTCGCCGCGGGTGCCGGCGTAGCCGGTGCCGCCGTGCGGGACCGTCAGGTAGGCCTGGGCGCAGTCCTCGATGACAGTGATCCCGCGCGGTCGGCACAGTTCCACCAGTTCCCCGATCGGCGCGGGGCCGCCGAACAGGTGCACGGCGATCACCGCGCGGGTCCGGCTGGTGATCTTCGCCGCGACGCTCTCCGGGGTCAGGCAGCCGGTGACCGGGTCGACGTCGGCGAAGACCGGGACCGCGTTGCAGGCCAGCACCGCGATCACGGTCCCGAAGTCGGTGACCGGCGGGACGATGACCTCGTCCCCGGGCTCCGGGTTCACGGCCGCCACCGCCAGGTGCAGCGCCGAGGTGCCGGAGGTGCTGGCCACGGCGTGCGCGGTGCCGAGCAAGGCGGCGAACTCGGTCTCCAGCGCCGCGACTTCGGTGCCGGTGACGCGCCACAGGACGCCGGAGGCGATGACGCGTTCGACCGCCTCCTGCTCGGCCCGGCCGAGGATGCGCCCGGAGGAGTCCAGGGAGGTGGGCAGGGGCTCGGTGCGGACGGGGGTTCCGCCGTGGAGGGCGAGCGGCATCGGGTCGGCTCCTGGGAGATCGGTGGATGCGATGTCAGGGAGTATGACCGAAGCGATTCACTCAATGCAACATTCATTTCAATTTCGCACCCAAGGGGCGACGGGCTGACTGTTGACACCCCGTCCGCGGGCTTCTATCTTCACTTCCACGCCACCATGAAAACCCGTTTTCATTCACTGAAACACTCCCCTTCCTGAGCCGGAGGCCACCGTGAGCGGTCTGAACAGACGGTCGTTCATCAAGATCGGCGGGGCCGCGGCGCCCGGCGCGGTGCTGCTCGGCGCCGGGCGCGCCGAAGCCGCCGCGGCGCCCGCGAAGCCCGGACAGCGACCGGCGCCCAAGCCCTTCGCCGGCGCCGCGGGCACGCCGGGCACCGCGCGCCGCAAGTTCGTGGAGTACGGCTGGGACGTGCCCGGCCCGGTCTACCTGCGCGACCACATCCAGGCGATGGAGCAGATGCCGCTGGACGGCGTCGCCTTCAACCTCTACGAGAACCCGGCCCTGTCCGGCGGCACGGGGGCGACCAAGCTGGTCAACCCGCTCGACCCCACCCCGCTGACCGCCGCCGGCATCCAGCTCGACGTGCTGTCGGCGATCGGCTGGCAGACCTTCACCGACAACTTCCTGGTCCTCACCGCGGGCCGGCCGCCGGCGACCCCGATGAACTGGTTCGACGACACGCAGTGGACGGCGATCCAGGCCAACCTGGGGCTGCTGGGCCAGGCCGTCCAGGCCTCCGGCGCGGTCGGCGTCTTCCTGGACCCGGAGAACTCGGCGGGTAACGTCGCCTGGCAGTACAACGCCACGCTCTTCCCCGATAACACCTTCGAGCAGGCGCAGGCCCAGGTACGCATGCGCGGCGGGCAGTTCATGTCCGCCCTCCAGGCGGCCCGGCCGGACATCAAGGTGCTGATCCTGCACATGTCCGTGCTGCTCCGGTACCTGACCCCGCAGTACCAGGCGTTCCTCGGCGGCCAGCTGTCCAGCAACCCCTACGCGCTCTTCCTGTCCTTCGTGGACGGGATGCTCGACGCGCGCGGCCCCCAGGCGACGATCCACGACGGCAGCGAGACCGACTACTGGTTCGACGAGAGCACGCTGTGGGTCTACGACGCGCAGTACCAGCGCGGCGGCTGGTTCGCGGTGTCGCCGGAGAACCGGTGTAAGTGGGCGGAGAACGTGCTGGCCTCCACGGTCTACCTGGACCTCACGCTCGGCCACGCGTCACCGAACATCGCCGCCGTCTACGGCTGCTACAAGACCTACGCACAGAGCGATTTCCAGCAGTGGTACGAGCACAACCTCTACCACGCGGCGCTCAAGAGCAGCGAATACGTGTGGCTCTACAGCGAGAAGATGAGCTGGTGGTCCGGCACCGCCTTCGCCGGCGCCGCGGACGGCGTCCGCGCCGTGCAGGCCAAGCTCCAGCAGGGCGAGGCGCTGGGCTATGACATGTCGAAGTACCTGAGCTACCCCGACCACCGCGACACCGCGGCGACCTTCACGACCTCGCCTTCGCTGGTGTTGAGCGGACCGGCCAACGGCGCCCAGGTGGCGGCGGGCAGCGCGGTCGTCGTCACCGCCGTCGCCTCGGACCCCGCCTCGGTCGAGCGCGTGGAGTTCTACCACAACGGCCAGCGGATCGACTACTCCACGACGCCGCCGAACATCGCCGCCGTCTGTGCCGAGCCCGGCCCGCACACCCTGCTGGCCCGCGCGTTCCTCGCCGCGGGCGGACACGTGACCTCGAACCCGATCATCATCCAAGCCGCCTGACCGAACCGGAGGACGATCCGATGTCGGCACACTCCCAGGACCATAGTCTCGGCCCCAAGCGACGAAGCTTTCTCCAACTCTCCGCGGCGGCCGTCGTCGCCGCGGGACTGCCCATCGCGGCCGGCGGCCGGGCTCACGCCGACGGCGGCCCGACCTTCACAGCGGTCTTCACCCCCTCCGACCCGACCAGCGGAATCCAAGCCGCGCTGGACGCCGCGGCGGCCTCCGGCGGCACCGCGGCCACCGTCGTCATCCCCGACGTGGGCCAGAACTGGGTCACCGACCCGCTGCTCATCGACCACACGCCGATCAGCAACGGAGCCCTCAAACTCACGGTCCTGTTCCAGCCCGGCGTGACAGTGCAGGCCCGGCCCGGGGCCTACCCCGACGCCCAGTGCCTGCTCACCATCGACGGCGGGAACGCCGCGCGGTCGACGACGGCGAACCGCGGCTTCGGGATCGTCGGCGTCACCCTCAGCGGCTACGGGGCGACGCTGGCGATGAACAAGAGCGAGTACACGACCGGGGAGCAGCGGCACGTCATCAAGCTCGTGAGTGCGGGCGACATCTGGATCGAGGGGCTCACGCTGCGGGACTCCGGCGGCGACGGGATCGCCGTCACCGCGACCAAGGGCAACTACGCCGTGAACGGCTACTGCGGCAACGTCACGGTCGTCAACGTGCACTGCGACAACAACCGGCGCAACGGCATGAGCGTCAACTCGTGCGACGGCATGACCGTCTCGGGCAGCGCGTTCACCAACTCCAACGGCACCGGACCGTCGGCGGGCATCGACTTCGAGCCGGACCAGCCGCTTCCCGCCCTGAAGCCGCCCTCGCCCTACACCCAGCCGGTCTACAACCGGCTGGCCAACATCACGGTCACCGACTGCTTCATGGGCGGCAACGTCAACTCCGGGGTGCTGGTCCAGTCCGCCTGGCTCACCGGCGCGCCGACCACCAGCCCGATCGGCATCACGCTGGACCGCATCCTGATCGGCCCGCAGCAGGCGGCCGCCGGGCAGGACGCGCCCGAGCCGAGCTTCATGTATGCCGGTCCCGGCGACCAGGGCAAGGACCCCGGCGGGGCCGTGACCCTCAGCAACTCCCTGATCCGCACCTCGCCGAACTCCGGGAGCATCCTGGTCGCCCACAGCTGGTCCGGCGGCGTCGATCCCAACGGCGGGGTGCAGCCGCCGACCGGCACCAAGCTCAAGCTGACGAACACCGCGAGCCTGGACCTCGGCAACGCGGCCGGCACGTACAAGCCGTTCACCTTGCAGGCGGACGGATTCAGCGGTGCGGCTCCGGTCAGCGAGTACGGCGGCGTGGTGTTCTCGAACTTCCTGATGGTCACCGACCAGGCACCGCCGTTCATGCAGGCCATCGACGACACCACGGCGCACTCGACGCTCGCGAACCTGAGCGGCACGCTGACGGTGGTCGACCCGAGCGGCGTCTCCACCAGCCTGGGGTCGAGCCCGCGCAACATCACCTTCGCCATCACGCACATGCCCGCGCTGCCCGCCGCGACCGTCTCGGTGGCCGCCTCCGCGGCCACGGTCGCGGCCGGAGCGCCGATCCAGCTCACCTTCACCAGGGCGAGCGCCGATGTCAGCGCGCCGCTGCCGGTGAGCTACGCGGTCGGCGGGACGGCCGGGCAGCGCTACGACTTCGACGGGCTGCCGGGAGCCGCGGTGATCCCGGCCGGGCAGTCCTCGGTCACCGTGTCGTTCGGCACGCGCCGTCCCGACACCGGTACCGACACCCGGACCGTGAGTGTCACGATCCAGCCGGACTCGTCCTACACGGTGGGCTCGCCCGCCGCCGCGACGATCTCGATCACCTGAGTCCGACCATCTGAGTCCGACCATCTGAGTCCGATCACCTGAGTCCGATCACCTGAGTCCGATCAGCCGAGTCTGATCGCATCCAGAAGGAGCGCACCACCCTCATGCAGGTCGCAACCTTCGTGGCCGATGTGACGCCACCGCCGGGAAGCCCGCTGTGTCTGGGGCTGGTCCCCCCGGCGGTGGCCGTCACGGACGCGCTGACCTGCCGGGGCGTGATCCTGCTCGGCTCCGGTCCGCCGCTGGTGCTGTGCGCGCTGGACTGGGCCGGGGTGGCCGGCGAGGGGCACGACGCCTGGCGGGCCGTGCTGGCCGAGGCGGCCGGGACCACGCCGGACCGGGTCGCGGTGCACGCGCTGCACCAGCACGACGCGCCCGGCTCCGATCCCGGCGCCGAAGCCATCATGGCCGCGCACGGTCTGCCGGGTCGCGGTCACGACACTGATTTCGTGGACGCGGCGCTGCTGCGCGTGCGGGCCGCGGTGCGGGCGGCGCTCGGCCACCCGGCCGAGGTCACCCACGTCGGGACCGGTGCGGCGCGCGTGCACCGGGTGGCCTCGACGCGGCGGGTGCTCGGCGCGGACGGCACGGTCGCGCACGTGCGCTACAGCAGCACCGCCGAGCCGCACGTCCGCGCCGCCCCCGAAGGTCTCATCGATCCGGACGCCCAGGTGATCAGCCTGTGGAACGGCGAGGTGCTGCTCGCGGCGCTGACCTACTACGCGACCCATCCGCAGAGCCACTACAGCGAACGCCTCGTCACCCACGACTTCGTCGGGATGGCCCGCGACCGCGTGCAGGCGGCGCATCCGCGGGCGGTGTTCGTCCACTTCTGTGGCGCCGCGGGCAACATCACCGCGGGCAAATACAACGACGGGAGCCCGGCCAACCGCCCGGTGCTGGCCGGGCGGTTGGCAGACGGCCTGGCGGCGGCTCTGGAGGCGTCGGCCGCGAACCGAGTGCCCGCCGCTGACGCGGACCTCGACTGGCAGACGCGGTCGATCGCGCTGCCGCTGGCGCCGCATCTGGCCGACGGGGGTGCGCTGGCGGCCTTCGAGCAGCGGCCTGACTTCACCGCCGCTCGTGATCTGGCGTGGAGCCGGCGCTGCGCGGCCGGGAGCACGATCGACGTGGGCTGCCTGCGGCTGGGACCGGCGCGGGTGCTGCACCTGCCGGGGGAGTTGTTCGTGGAGTACCAGCTGTTCGCCAAGGCGCTGCGCCCCGACCTGTTCGTCGCGCTGGCCGCGTATGGCGACTACGGCCCCGGCTACATCGGCACAACGCATTCCTACAGTCAGGGCGGCTATGAGACCGGGCCGCCGTCGCGGGTCGCGCCGACGTCGGAGGCTATCGTGATCAAGGCGATCGGTGATTTGCTCGATGCCGATCCGACCGAGGGCGAGCAGCCCTCGGCGATGGCCGCGCGCGCACCGCGGCTGGAAAGTGGTGGGCCATGCTGCTGAGCGACTACATCGCGCGGGGCTTCCCCGGCGGCCTGGATGCGGCGATCGCCGCGGTCGGGGTCGGCGGCGTCGACCGGATTCAGGCGCAGTGCCAGCTGCGGTACTGCCCCGAGACGGACGGTGCCCTGTATCCGCCGGAGCCACAGCATCAAATTTTGAAGTACGAGCCCGGCTCGCGTCCCGTCCTGGAGGCGATCGCGGCGACGCTCGGCGGCGGCACGGCACGGGAGCGGGCCCAGGCCGCGATGCGGTGGGTCAACGAGCACGTCGTCCATCCGCACCACGTGGACGAACGCGTGCCGCCGGACCGGGCCCTGTCCGAGGAGGACATCGTCGCCTCCGGCGCCGGCTGGTGCAACGAGCAGGCCAGGGTGCTGATTTCCTTGTGCGAGGTCGGCGGGGTCGCCGGTCGTCTGTGCTTCGTCTACCACGACAATCTCCGCTGCGGACACACCGCGGTCGAACTCGGCCTCGACGGCCGCTGGGCCTTCTTCGACCCGACTTTCGATGTCTCGGTGGAACTGCCGGACGGACGGCTCGCCGAGGCGCGCGAACTGTCCGGCGCCAGCCGCGCCCTGGCGCATCAGGCCTATCGGGAGCCGCTCGCCGAGTACTACGAGTGCTGCCGGCCGTGGGTCGAGGACGAGCCCGGCTGGGGGTCCGCCGACCGGCCGAGCGTGGAGGCCGGCGGCGACCTGTTGGCCTACCTCGGCTTCACCCACTACCTCATCGACGGCGTCACCCGCCGGGACCGCCGAGCGACCACCGGGCAGTGAACGGCTACAGCGCGATGAGGCCGCCGCCGACCTCGATGACCTGACCGGTCACCGCCGAGGCACCGTCGGAGAGCAGGAACCTGACGCACCCGACCAGATCGTCCGGCGCCAGGCGGCGCTGGACCGCCTGGCGGGCCAGGACGTCCGCGTCCAGCTGCTCCTGGGTCCGCCCGCCCAGGCCCTCGGTCTCGCTCTCGGTGCGGATGGCGCCGGGGGAGACCGCGTTCACCGTGATGCCGTACGGGCCCAGGCTCCGCGCGAGGGAGCCGGTCAGGCCGGTGAGTGCCGCCTTGGCCGCGACGTAGGCCGGACCCGACGGGCCGCCCATCCGCACGGTCGCCGACGTGATGTTGACGATGCGTCCCCAGCCCCGGTCCCGCATCCCCGGCGCGAGCGCCTGGGCCAGGAGCATCGGAGCGGTCACGTTCACCGCGAACGCGGTGTTCCACTCCTGGAGCGCGACCGCGTCCCACGCGGTGTAGGACGCGAACGCCGCGTTGTTCACGACGACGTCCACCGGACCGGCCTCGGCGGCCAGCGCCAGCACCCGGGCCGGGTCGGCGAGGTCGGCCTCGATCACCTCGGCGTTCCGGCAGCCGGCGGCGATGGCCTCGCACTCCCGCGCCGCTCCCAGGTGGTGCAGGACCAAGTCCTCCTCCGCCAGCCCGAGGGCGATGGCCGCGCCGATTCCACGGCGCGCGCCGGTGATCAGGATCCGCATATCAGTGTCCGTCCTCGACGAGGGGCGGGAAGGGCAGGAAAGGGAGGTCGTCGCGGCCGACGCTTTCCAGCGGGTGCATCGGCGCGGGCCGCGAGCGGTACGGGAGTTGTGCCAGATCCGCCGGGCAGTAGCCGGGGGTGCCGACGTACACGGCCTTGCGGGCGTAGCCGCCGAAGCCGGACTTCCAGGCGATCGCGCCCTTCGCCACCAGGAAGGCGGCCTCCTCGGGGACGATGCCGACGGCCCGCAGGTGGTCGTCGTCGAAGGGCGCGACCCGGTTCTCGGTGAGCACCGCCTTCCCGAACCCGGTCTCGACCACGGCCACCCGGCCCATGTCCACCTGCTGACCGCGCATGTAGGCACCGGCCCTGGCATAGGTCACCGGCCCGCGCCGGTCGACCCGGCCGCGGACCGTGATCGGTGGGCCCATGAGGTCGGCGCTGTGGCCGCCGATCCGCAGCTCCAGCCGTTCTCCGGGCGAGGCGTGGGCGGCCGCGACGGCTGCCGGGTCCCACAGCACCGCGACCGCGTCGGTCGCGCCTTGCCGGGCCAACGCGTGCAGGACCGCCGTGCCGTCGCCGGGTGCGCCGCCGCCGACGTTGTCGGCCACGTCCACCAGGACCACCGGGCCCGAGCCCGAGCCCGGTCCCTTCGACCGCTCGCGCAGCGCCTCGCGCACGGCGTCGTCAGGATCGCTCAGCTCGGCGGTGAACGCGGCGCGGCGGGACCAGACCTCGGCGGCCAGGGCCCGGGCCCGTTCGGCCGCCCGGGCTTCCGCGGCCACGTAGACCGCGAAGCCGAGACGGTCGCAGTCGGCGTAGGCGAAGCCGGGAAGCGTGCTGACCGCCCAGACCCCCGGCTCGGCGCGCAGCCGGTCGGCGGCGGCCAGGATCGAGCGCATCGGCTCGGCTCGGTGCTCCTGGGTGGCGGGCGGGGTGAGCAGCGGCAGCCGCAGCAGGCTGTGGGCGACCGGCGGGTTGCGCAGCACCAGCTCGGCGGCCTCGGCGCCGCGCTCGGCCATGTCGGAGTGCGGATAGGTGCGGTAGCCGACCAGGAAATCGGCGGCGCCGGCCAGGGCCGGGCCCGGGTTCGCGTGATAGTCCAGGGTGACGGCGATCGGGACCGGACCGACGATCGCCCGCAGGGTGCCGACGATCTCGGCCTCGGGATCGGGGTGCCCGTCGGCCATCATCGCCCCGTGCAGACTGAGCACCAGGCCGTCCAGCGGCAGCGCGGCCCGGGTGCGGACCGCCAGATCGCGCAGCATCGCCTCGAACGCCTCCCGGCGGACCGGGCCGGAGGGCAGCGCCGCGCCGAAGAACAGCGGGACCGCGCGGGGGACCGCCTCCAGCGCGCCGCCCAACTCGGTGCCGGTGCCGCGGAGCGCGTCGACCAGATCGGCGCCCGCGAAGTACTGATAGGCGCGGAACCGCGCCAGCCCGGTCGGCTCCGGGACGAAGGAGTTCGTCTCGTGCCAGATGCCGCCGATGCCGATGCGCATTAATGAACCTCGCGTTCCATTTTCGTTGCCCTGATCCGCAAACCTAGTTACGCTGATCGGAATCCACAAGGGCCGAGGCGAGGGGTTCGCGGTGCACGCCGATCTGCTGCTGCACGGAGCGCTGGTCCTGGACGGCACCGGGGCCGCCCCGATCCGGCGGGACATCGCGATCGTCGGGGACCGGATCAGCGAGGTTCGGATCAGCGAGGGTGCTCATACCGCCGCTGACAGCATCGACCTGACCGCTCTGGTCCTCGCCCCGGGCTTCATCGACATCCACACCCACTCCGATGTCAGCCTGCTGCACGACTCGGCCGGGGAGAGCAAGGTCCTGCAGGGCGTGACCACCGAGGTCCTGGGCAACTGCGGCTTCTCGGCGTTCCCGGTCGGGCCCGGTCCCAGGCACGTCGCGAACCTGACCGCCCACCTCGGCCGGCTCGGAGACGCGCCGACCGAGATCGGCTGGACCGGGCTCGACGCCTACGGCGCGGCCCTTGGCCCGCTCGCCCTCAACGTCGCCACGCTGGTCGGCCACGGCGCGCTGCGGATCGCCGCGATGGACGACCCCTACGGCCCGGCGACCCCGCAGGACGTCGCCGCCATGGCCCGGCTGCTGGACGAGGCGCTCGCCGCCGGCGCCTACGGCATGTCCACCGGCCTGACCCACACACCCTCCTCCTACGCCCCGGCACCGGAGATCGAGGCACTGGCCGCCGTGGCCGCCCGGCACGGCGCGCTCTACGCCACCCACGCCAGAGCCGTCGCGGGCGGCGAGTTCGCGGCTGTCGACGAAGCGCTCGGCGCGGCGGGCCGCACCGGCGTCCGGCTCCAGTACTCACACCTGGCGCTGAACGAGCCCGCCAACTGGGGCCGCCACGCCGACGCGCTGCGCCGGTTCGAGACGGCCACCGCCTCGGGACTGGACGCCGGCTTCGACGTCTACCCCTACGACGCCTCCTCCTCGGCGCTGATCCAGTACCTGCCCGAATGGGTCCAGAAGGACCCCGCCGGAGCCGACCGGCGCCGGGCCCTCGCCGCCATCGGCGAGGGCTGGTACGGCGGCATCCCCTGGCACTGGGACCGCGTCACCATCTCCGACGCCGCCGATCCGGCGCTCGTCGGGCTGACGCTGGGCCAGATCGCCGATCTGTGGGGGCGCTCCCCGGAGGAAGTGGTACTGGACCTGTGCGCGGCCCCGGACGGCGGGTCCGCCCAGGCGGTACTGCACTACCGGCGGGAGGAGGACGTCCGGGCCTTCCTGTCCCACCCGCTCGCCGTGGTCGGCTCGGACGGCAACGCGGTTCCGGTCGCGGGCCGGGGAAAGCCGCACCCTCGGTCTTTCGGCACCTTTCCCAGGGTGCTGGGACGGTACGTGCGCGAGCGCGGGGACCTGGCGCTCGCCGACGCGGTCCGCCGGATGACCAGCGCTCCGGCCGACCGGCTGGGGCTGGCCGACCGGGGCCGGATCCGGGCCGGGGCGGTCGCCGACCTGGTCGCCTTCGATCCGGAGACCATCTCCGACCGGGCCACCTTCACCGAGCCCCGCCAGGCGCCGGCCGGGGTGGCGCTGACAATCGTCTCGGGCCGGGTCGTGGCGCGGGACGGCAAAGTGGGCGCGGAGCGTCCGGGAAAGGTGCTGCGCCGTGGCTGACGGTCTGAATGTGGCGGACGGTCTGAATGTGGCGGACGGTCTGTTCGACGGGACCATCGCCCTACCGCGAGCCGTCGTCCTGCGTGACGCACTGGAGCACAACATCGCGACCATGGCAGCCTACTGCCGCGCCCAAGGCGTCCGCCTCGCCCCGCACGCCAAGACCACGATGTGCCCCGCGATCGTCGCCCGCCAGCTCCAGGCCGGCGCGTGGGCCGTCACAGTGGCCAACCCGCGCCAGGCACTGGTCCTGGACGCCCCCCGAATCCTCATCGCCAACCAGGTCGTGGACCCCGGTTCCCTACGACAGCTGCACGTCCTGCGCGACCGCGAGGTCTACTGCTACGCCGACTCGACAGCCTCACTGGAAGCCCTGGAGTCAGTGGCCTTCCCCGGACTCAGGGTCCTGGTGGAGCTCGGCGTCCCCGCCGGCCGCACCGGCCTGCGGGACGACACAGCCGCCCTCGAACTGGCCCGCCGGATCGAGGCCGGACCCCTCACCCTCGGCGGCATCGCGGCGTTCGAGGGTATCCTCGACCCCGGACCCCGCCTTGATACGTTGCTGGAACGCCTGTCAGCCCTCGCGCAGCGGCTCGACGGCATCGTGACCCTCGGCGGCAGCGTCCACTTCGACCGAGCCGTCCAAGCCCTCCCCGACCTCGCCCCCCGCTTGGTCCTGCGCAGCGGCTGCTACGTCACCCACGACGGGGGCTACTACGACCGGCTGTCCCCCTTCGGCAGCCACGCGACCGGCCCATACCGCCTCCGCGAGGCACTGGAGGTCTGGGGCACCGTGCTCTCCCGCCCCGAACCGAAGTCGGCCGTCATCGGAATCGGCCGCCGCGACGTGTCCCACGACGCCGGGCTCCCCTCAGTACGGCACATCCGCCGCCACGGCCACAGCCACGCCGCCGCCGCCGCCACCGCCACCGCCACCCTGGATCCCCAAGGCCTAGAGGTGACGGCCCTCAACGACCAACACCTCATCCTCCGGCTCCCCGCCGACCATCCACTGGCGGTCGGTGACGCGGTCGGTCTGTCGGTGTCACACCCCTGCACGACCTTCGACAAGTGGCGCAGCGTCCTGATTGTTGATGAGGCGTACTCGGTCGTCGAGGACGCGCCGACGCTGTTCTGACGGCAGCGCGACTGCAGTACAACGGGGGCTGGAGTTCGCGGGCCGGGTTGCGGTTGGGGTGTGGGTTTTAAATGCTTTTTACGGCCTTCGGTCATAGTTGTGCCGGTTCGGGGTTCGGGGTGGTGGGTCTGTGACTTGGCTGCCGGTTCGCGCGTTCACAACCCCGCCCCACCTCAGGCCTCTTCAACTCCAGCAAGTCCGAGCAAGGGCAAGATCAACGGCAAAGTCAAGGTCAAGGGCTGTGGTGAAGGGCCGGGCCTCCGGCGGGCCTCGGCAACCTCAGGGAAACTAGCGCGGTTCCCTAGGGTGGCCGATCTAGTCTCAGCGGCTGCGGTTTGTGGGGTGGTGCGGTCCGTTCCCCACGGTCGCGTCGTCAGCCCGGGGGGTACAGCACCGGTGTCCGGGGGTAAAGTCCGCGCGCTTGCGGTCGGGCGTGTGAGCTGCGGTTTTTGATAGCGCGAACTTGACCCCCGGCCACCGGCGCTGTAGGCGAAGCCCTGCCGACGCGACCGAGGGGAACGAACCGAAAACCAGCCGGAGAAATACAAAACGCAGGGAACGAGGACACCGGTTGGCTGCTGCGGCTGCCGGTGAGGGCGTGGCGGCGGGTAGCTGGTTGGGTGGTCGACAACATGCCCGGGTGTAGTGCAGTTAACAGGCCCATATGCGGTGCTGGACGGCCGTGCCCGCGATGAGTCTCGAAGACCCGGACAAGGCCCAGCTTGGCGACTACTGCAGCCGATTTTCGCCGATCTGTCTCAGCAACCTGCTATCCCGGTGGTGGTATTGGTTGTTTGTTGCCGCCGTGCCGATCCGGCGCCCGCCAACCCGGAACGCGCACCTCGGATACCGGCGCGCTGGCCAGCACCGGGACCGGCGGTCGAACTCGCCGGGCCGCCGGTACCCGCACCCCCCGTTTTGTATTTCTCCGGCTGGTTTTCGGTTCGTTCCCCTCGGTCGCGTCGGCAGGGCTTCGCCTACAGTGCCGGTGGCCGGGGGTCAAGTTCGCGCTATCAAAACCGCAGCTCACACGCATGACCGCAAGCGCGCGGACTTGACCCCCGGACACCGGTGCTGTACCCCCCGGGCTGACGACGCGACCGAGGGGAACGAACCGCACCACCCCACAAACCGCAGCCGCTGAGACCGACCCAGCCACCCGAGGGAACCGCGCAAGTTTCCCTGAGGTTGCCGAGGCCCGCCGGAGGCCCGGCTCTTCATCACAGCTCTTGATCTTGCTGTTGATCTGGTCTTTGATCTGGCTCTTGCCCTTGTTCCGACTTGCTGGAGTTGAAGAGGCCTGAGGTGCGGCGGGGTTGTGAACGCGCGAACCGGCAGCCGACACACACACCCGCCGACCCGAACCCCGAACCGGCACAACTATGACCGAAGGCGTAAAAAGCTTTGAAAACCACACCCCAACAGCAACCCGGCACGCGAACTCCAGCCCCAAAAAAACCTGCGGCCCCATCACCGTCAAATCGGTCCTCCCGACGCGCAGCCACGTCACCGAACCCATGCGCCACGGCCGCATCCTGCTCGCCGGCGACGCCGCCCACATCGTGCCCCCGACCGGCGCCAAAGGCCTGAACCTCGCCACCGGCGACGTCATCATCCTGGCCCGCGCCCTGACCCACCTGAAGCAGACAGGCTCCACGCAACTCCTCGACGCCTACTCCGAGACCTGCCTGGAACGCGTCTGGCGCGCGGAGCACTTCTCCTACTTCATGACCACGACCCCGCACCCCGACCCCGACCAGTCCGCCTTCGACACCAGGCTCCAGCTGTCACAACTGGCCCGTATCGCCTCCTCGCGCAGTGCGGCCGCCGAGTTGGCGCAGAACTACGTGGGCGTTCCTATTCCCGGCCGTCCGCCGGGTTCTCGAACTGGATGCCGCCGTCGGTGGTGACCTCGTCGAACTGGTCCGAGGGGACCGCGGGGAGCTGGATCGGGGGCAGGCCGACGGTGTAGAGCACCATCTCCTCCTCGGCGGTGTAGTCCACGTCTTCGCCCGGTTCGGCCTCGATCGCGCCGAGCTTGGCGATCTCGGTGCCCGACACGTCGCCCCTGCCCGACACGTCGCCCCTGCCCGACACGCCGCCCCTGCCCGACACGCCGCCCCTGCCCGACACGCTGCCGCTGCCGGACAGCACGACGGTCAGGCGGCGGGCGTCCTGGCTGCTGCTGGTCCAGGTGGCGCCCGCGTCGATCTTGATCATGTCGATCCAGAACGCGCGCTCGCTGAAGGAGCCGAAGAACTTGCGCTCGACGCCTTCGCTGCCCGGGACCGGCAGCCAGTTGAAGCGGGCCGGGTCCATCTTGATGACGCCCTGGTAGCGGGCTCGGGGGAACTTGTTCGGGCGGCGTTCGCGGCGTTCGCGCTGGGCCTCGGGGTTGCCCGGCCCGCGGCCGCGTCCCGCGCCCATGCCCAGGCCCGACGCCCCGGCGAATTGCAGGACGAGCTGGACCCGGTTCGGCTTACCGGGCTCCAGCGGGTCGTTCTGCGGCCCGTAGGTCTGGCCCTCGGGGAAGTAGCCGATCTCGCCCTCGTGCAGGATCCCCTGCTCGCCGACGTCCATGTCGCCGACGATCGGCAGGCGCACCTGCTCGAAGGTGTGGCGGTGCCGCGGCATGACGAAGTCGGCCTCGTTGCGGCCGAGGATGTAGCGGTAGTTCTCCAGCGGCTTGCCGCGGTCGCCCATCAGCAGGTAGTTGAACGAGACGGTCCCGCGCGGGTGGTCCATGCTGAACGCGTTCTCGTCGTAGACGGTGATCTTCATCAGCACTCACTTCTTGAGGGGGTTCTCCTGGTCCTGTTCCAGGAAACCAACCAAGTAGGTTTGTGTCAATGCGGGGCTGGCTGCCGCTTGGTCCGGCTGTGGTGAGCGCTGACTGCCGAGGTCGGGGCGGGTGTGGTAGGTCACGAGGTGCGATCCAGCCTGCCCCGAGTCTTTCAAGTAGGAAGGCTTACTAGTAGGTTGGCTCCATGACCACACTGACCCTGCAGCGGGCCTCTGACATCGTCGACGCCGCCCTCGCCAAGGCGCGTGAGCTCGGGTTCCGGCCGCTGGCGGTGACCGTCCTGGATCCCGGGGGCAACGCGATCGTCCTCAAGCGCGAGGATCACGCCGGCATCCTGCGGCCCGGCATCGCGCACGCGAAGGCGTGGGGCTGCGTCGGGATGGGTGTCGGCGGTGCCGCGGGGGCCCGGCACGCTACCCGTGACCCCGCGTTCTTCGCCGCGCTCGCCGCCATTTCCGAGGGGCGCGTCGCCGCCTCCCGGGGTGGCGTGCTGATCCGGGACGCCGACGGGGAAGTCGTCGGTGCGGTCGGCGTCAGCGGGGATCGGCCCGAGAACGATGAGACCTGCGCGGTCTTCGGCGTGCAGAGCGTGGGGCTCACGGCCGATATCGGCTGAGCCCGATCACTACCGCTGTCGAGGCTCCGCGGCGCCCGCCAGCCGCACGTTCTCGTTGAGCCAGCCCGCCAGAACCTGCCGCAGCCCCGGATCGGACTCGGCGAGCTCCTTGGCGCGGGGCAGCGACTGCACGCGGTCGACGACGCGCCGGTGGTACTCGCGCACCAGGCTCACGGCGCGGATCGCGTCGCGGTCGGCGAGCGCGTCGGCGATCTCCACGCGGGTCTCGGCGACCGAGGCGGCGACCGCGCCGAAGCCGTCTCGGGCCGAGCCGTCCTGGCCGGACCCGTCCCGGCCGGACCCGGGACCGCCCGATCCGTCCCGGCCCGACCCGGCCACCTTGGCGGCCAGGCCGAGCTGGATCTCGGTGATGCAGCGGCACAGCGCCGTCAGCAGGGGATTGTGCGACATCTCGGCCAGCTGGTCGAAGAAGGCCTTCAGGTCCGCGATCATGCGGGGGGTGTCGCCGGTCTCCAGCGTGCGCGCCGCCGTGACCTTGAACTCGGCGAGCTCGGCGTCGGTGGCGTGCTGGGCCGCCAGTTCGGCGGCGTAGGCGTTCAGCGCGCCGAGCAGCCCGAGCACGTCCCGGACCTGCATCTTCTCGAACTGCACGACCGAGGAGATCGACAGCGCGAGCAGCGAACCACCCTGCGCCGTCACCGTGGCCCGGGCCCCGTTCCGCATCCTGATCAGTCCCATCGCCGTCAGGACCCTGATCGCCTCGCGCACGGTCGGCGCGCTCACGTCGTAGTGCGCGGCCAACTCCCGCTCGGCGGGCAGTTTCGAACCGTCCGGCAGCGAGCCGTCGAGGATCCGGGTGCGCAGATCCTCGACGATCTGGTCGGCCACCCGCTGGCGCGTCACGGGGGCGGGGTCCTGCAACGGGAACATGCGCTCGCCACCTCCCAGCAGCAGCTGACGCCGGTCGTCGCTGTCTGGGGCAGAACCTACCAGATAGGTAGCGGATCTTGCTATCGGCGGCGGCGTCATGCCGATGCCGCGCGGCCCGCGCCCCGGCGGCGGTCTCAGCTGCCTGCGGCGGACGCCGCGTTCGAGGCCGCGACAGCGCCGGCGAAGTCCGGCTGCACGCCCAGCTGCGCCAGCATCACGCTGACACCGACATAGCAGTTGAACTCCTTGACCTTCCCGTCCTCGATGTACCAGAAGTCGGCGGTCGGGATGTCGAGCTTGGCGCCGCTGGGCGGCAGGACGCCGGCCGGCGTGGGGAACGGCCCGGTGACGGTGCCCTGGATGCTCAGCTCGACGGCCACAATGTTGCCCATCACGTGGAACCTGCGCAGGTCGCGGTGCAGGTCGGGGGCCAGCTGGCCCATGAAGGCGACCAGGTCGCCCAGGTGCTCGCCGCGGTAGCTCTCCCCGGCGACGACGTTGTTGAACACGCCGTCCTCGGCGAACAGGGCCTTGAATCCCTCGACGTCCAGCACGCCGCCCTCGGCCGCGTGGTAGGCGGCGCGGACGATCGCCTCGGCGTCGGTCGCGGTGGTGCCCGTCGTGGTGCCCGTCGTGCCGCCCGTCGCGGTGGTGTCGGCGCCAGTGGTGATGTCGCTCATGGATCTCCCCTTCCAGAAGGTTATTCAAACGCTTGCTTAAGATTCTGCGCCGAGCTCCGCACCCTGTCAAGCGTCCGTTTGAATTGTTTCCCGCCCGACAACTCCCGGCCAGGTCAGCCCGCTGCCGGGAGCCCCCGGAATGCGCCAGCGACGACCGGGACGACCAGCCTCTCGATCTCCTCCGCCGGCCCGGCGGCCAGCTCGGCACCGATCGGCGCCAGCGCGAGCCAGTTCAGCAGACCGGCCGCGGCCCGGGTCCGGAAGACCGCCTCGGGCTCACCGACTCCGGGCAGGTTCGCCCTCAGCGCCCGCAGCGTGTCGCGCCGAGTCTGCTCGAACTTGCCGGCCAGCCGGTCCCAGCCGCGCGGTGGATCGATCCCGATCCGCGCGACGGTCCGCATGACGACCAACTCCTGCCCGCCGGCTGCCAGCGCGTGCACCATCGGCGCGGCGAACGCCCTGGCCACGTCCTCCAAGCCGGAGGCAGGAGTGAGCGATTCAAGGGACTGGATCTGCGCGTCCAGATACCGCTCCAGCGCGTGCTCGATCGCCGCGTCGCACAGCCCCTTCAGCGACCCGAAGTGATAACTCACCGCCGCCACGTTGGCCCCGGCGCTGTCAGTGACCTCCCGGAGCGTCAGGCCCTCCCGGCCCCGCTGCGCCAGCTGCTCCAGCGTGGCGGCCACCAGGGCATCCTTCGTGCGCTGCCCGGCTTCTCTGCGCTGATCCGCCTTGTGTGTCGCCATGGGAGAAACTCAAACAGCCGCTTGACTTTTGTGTCAAGCGGCTGGCGGCTAAAAGCGGCTCAGGCGAGGAAACCGCCGTCGACGGCGAGATGGGCGCCGTTGACGTAAGAAGCGTCGTCGGAGAGCAGGAACGCGACGGCGGTGGCGATCTCCCGGCCGGTGCCGACCCGGCGCATCGGGATGCCGCGCTCGGCGACCTCCGCCGCGCCGCGCTTGGCGAGCAGGATCGCGGTGGCGCGGCCCATACCGGATCCGGCGCCGGTGACGAGGGCGACCTTGCCGGCGAAGTCCTCTTGCATGACCTGTCCCTTCGTGCCGGTGGCCGGTTCAGTGGGCGGCGGGCAGGTATCCCCGCGCCGTTCGGCCCGAGGAACCCCGTGACCTCACCGGGCTTCACGGTGAAGGACAGATGATCGACCACTGTCTTGTCCCCGTACCGCTTGCTCAGTCCTCGTGCCTCGATCACGGCTCCGGTCCCTTCCAGTCTCCCGTGCCGGCCGCGTACCAGTTGCGACCTGCACCTTCGACGCTAAGGGCGGGGAGATGCGAAACCCTGGGACCGGAGGGGACTCCTCGCGACGGCGGTGGTACCGGGGTGCCAGGCCGAGCCCATCTGGAAGTCGAACCGGGTCAGCCTCAGGCGATCATCTCCGTCCCACGGCTGGTAAGAATGTCCCCATGGGCACCCGGGAGCAGAAAGTCGCGATCGTCGTCTTCGACGGCGTGAAGATGCTCGACGTCGCCGGACCCGCCGAGGTGTTCGCCACGGCCAATCTGCTCGGCGCCCGCTACGCCGTCAGCTACGTCTCCGCCTCGGGCGAGCCGGTCAGCACGTCGGTCGGGATGCGGATGCCCGTCGACGGCCGGGCCGCCGATGTCGCCGCGCCCGAGACGGTGGTGGTCGCCGGCGGCGACAACCTCGTGACCGAGCCGATCCCGGGCGACCTGGTCGACGCGGTGCGGACCTTGTCCCCGCGTACGGAGCGCCTGGTCTCGATCTGCACCGGCTCCTTCGTCCTGGCGGCCGCGGGGCTGCTCGACGACCGGCGGGCCACGACGCATTGGCAGCACGCTGAGCTGCTGGCGCGCGCGTATCCGCGGGTCCGGGTGGAGCCGGACGCGTTGTTCGTCGAGGACGGCCAGGTCTTCACCTCGGCCGGGGTCTCGGCGGGCATCGACCTCAGCCTCGCGCTGGTGGAGCGCGATCACGGTGCGGACCTGGCCCGGAGCGTGGCCCGCCAGCTCGTCGTGTACATGCAGCGGACCGGTGGGCAGTCGCAGTTCTCCGCGCCGCTGCGGGTCCGGCCGCCGCGCACGGTCGAGCTGCGCGAGCTGGTCGGCCTGGTCGCCGCCGAACCGGCCCTGGACCACGGCGCGGCGGCGTTGTCCGCGCGGGTCGGCGTCAGCACCCGGCAGCTCACGCGCTTGTTCACGACCGAGCTCGGGACCACCCCGGCCCGCTTCGTCGAACAGATTCGCCTCGACCACGCCAAGACCCTGCTCGACGGCGGGCACGGTGTGGAGGAGAGTGCGCGCGAGGCCGGGTTCGGCAGCGCTGAGACCATGCGGCGGACGTTCGTCGCGCGGCTCGGTATCAGTCCCGCCGCCTATCGGCATCGGTTCCGGAGTACTCACGGCGCGGCTGGTTGAGCCGGGCTGTCCGGATCGGTTCTTGTGCTGGTTCGCCTGCGCCCGCGCTGATCGGCCTAGGCGCGTCGGCTGTCCGGATCTGTGGGATGCCTGTCCGGCGGCGCGGTGTTCGGGCCACAGGCTGCGACCAAGACTGGAATCGGTCAACAACGCAACCGATTCCAGGAGGAAGCATGTCGGAGGTCATCGCCGGGATCACCGTGCCCGACACCCAACTCGTCCGCGAGGCGACCGCGCTGGTCCGCGAAGCCACCGACGACACCCTGTTCAACCACTCTCGCCGGGTCTTCCTGTGGGGCTCCCTCAAGGCCGCGGCCCGGGGGCTGGAGGTGGACCCCGAACTCGCCTACGTCGGCGCGCTCTTCCACGACCTCGGCCTGACCACCGCCTACGGCACCAAAGACCAGCGCTTCGAGGTCGACGGCGCCGACGCCGCGCGAGACTTCCTGCTCGACCACGGCCGGCCGGCGCGTGAGGCCCGCGAGGTCTGGCTCGCCATCGCACTGCACACCACCCCCGAGATCCCGCTCAAGCTCGAACCCGACGTCGCCGTCGTGACGCTCGGCGTCGAGACCGACGTCCTGGGCCTGGGACTGGACGAGATCAGCCCCGAGCAGCGTGCCGCCGTGGTGGCCGCTTACCCGCGCCCGGACTTCAAGAACCGGATCCTGCGCGCGTTCTACGACGGCATGGCCGGCCGCCCCGACACCACCTTCGGCACCATGAACGACGACGTCCTCGCGCACTTCGACCCCTCGTTCGTGCGGGCGGACTTCGTCGGGATCATCCAGGGCAATGCCTGGCCGGAGTAGGCGGCCGGACGCGGCTGGGCATCACTGAGCTCGGCGACGCAGGCGGCGATGCTGGTCCCCCTGTGGGGACCCCGACTATCAGCGTGGTCCGCGGGGGAGCAAGTTGGTCAGCTGCTCTTGGCGGCGAAGGGGGCACCGTCGTTGTACGCGAGCCGTGCGAAGTTCTCGCCGATGCGGAGGTGTCCAGCGGGATCGGGGTGCAGAGCGTCGGGCAACGGGTGCTCGGCATACTCCTTCTCGCCGTACAGGCGACGCCCGTCGAGGTAGTGCAGGTTCGAGTCCTCGGCCGCCCGCTGTGCCACGATCCGGGCGAGTTCGTCGCGGATGATGTTGAGAGTCAGGCGTCCGGCGGCGCGCTCGGCTGGATCGCCGGTGGCCCTGAACCGCAGGGTCCCGCCGTCGAAGTCGGGGGCGAGGGGGCCGGGGGTGTCCTCCTGGACCGGGCACAGGAGGGGGGACACCACCAGCAGCGGCGTGGTCGGATGCCCCTCGCGGACGGTGTCGAGGAAACCGTGGACCGCGGGGGTGAAGGCGCGCAGGCGCATCGCGTCGGTGTTGACCACATTGATGCCGATCTTGATGCTGATCAGGTCCGCGGGCGTGTCCCGGATCGCCCGGGCGGTGAACGGGTCGAGCAGTGCGCTGCCGCTGAACCCCAGGTTGACCAGTTCCACGCCGCCCCGGGCCGCGGCGAGGGCCGGCCAGGTGGCGGTCGGATGGGCGGCGTTCGAGCCGTGGCTGATGGAACTGCCGTGGTGCAGCCACACCCTGTGCCCGCGGTCGGGCGCCGGCTCGACGGGGGCGTCGGTGCGCAGGGAGATCAGTTCGGTGATCTCGTTGTGGGGAAGCCAGATCTCGACGTCCTTGTCACCCGCCGGGAGGTCGGTGAACCGGGCGGTCCCGGCGGACCCCTCGGTCAGTTCGGCGGACTGGGTGACCATGTCGGTGATCGTGCGGACGTTGCCCTCGGGCACCGTGGCCTGTGCGGTGAGCCGTCCGTCGACCAGCAGGTCGTACACGCCGTCCGGCGGAGGCGGGAAGCCTCGGTAGACCCGCTTGGTCGGCAGCGTGTCCAGTTCGATGGTCGCGGCCCGGGTGCGAAATGCCAGGCGCACGCCGGAGGGCTGAGCCTCGGCCACGGCCAGTCGGTCGTCGGGGATCTGCCGCCGGGCCCGGGCGGGCAGCCGATGCGGCAGCAGCCCGCGTGCGGTCGGTTCCAGGTCGAGGAAACCGCGCAGGAGGTCCGCGGTGACCGGTGTGGTGATCCAGTTTTCGTGCTCGGTGGTCATTGTCCGAGGCTGCCTTTCGGAATGTTCAGGTGTGTCGGTTCGCGGCGCGACGGACCGCCGCTGCTAGCGGCGAAAGCCCCGGTGAGTCAGGAACTGGCCTGGCCGCGCAGCAGGGCGTCGAGGGAGTCCAGGGTCCACTCCCAAGATTGCTGCGAGTCGACGGCGGTGTGGCTGAATCCGCCGGCCATCTCCAGGCTGACGTAGCCGTGGAAGACGCTGCCCAGCATGCGGACCGCGTGCGTCTGGTCCGGCTCTGTCAGGTCGTAGCCGCGCAGGATCGCCCGCGTCATCCGGGCGTGCCGCACCCCGGCGCTCGCGGCTGCCGTCTCGGTATCGAGCCGCAGCTGGGCGGCAGCGTAGCGACCCGGGTACTCCCGGGCGTAGTCGCGGTACGCGTCGCCGAAGGCGGCCAGAGCGTCCTTGCCCGCACGTCCGGCCAGGGCCGCGGCGACTCGGTCGGCGAGTTCCTCCAAGGCGAACAGGGCGATCCTGGTCTTGAGGTCCTGGGAGTTCTTCAGGTGCGAGTACAGACTCGCAACCTTGACGTCGAACCGCCGGGCCAGCGCCGAGACGGTCACCTGGTCGAGGCCGACCTCGTCGGCCAGCTCCGCACCGGCCAGGGTCAATCGCTCCGGGGTCAGGCCCGCTCTAGCCATAGCCTTCCTCCTTTTTGCCGACAACCATCATGCATCTGCCTAAGTTACTTAGGCAAATTGGCCTGCCGTGCATGTGTGCCGTTGGAAGGTCCCCAGGGGATATCGGCTGCTGACTGCGCGCGATGAATGCCGCCAGCCCCGTGGACTCCGGTCCACGGGGCTGGCGGCATTGCAGACTGTCGGCCTCAGCCGAAGATCTGCCACTCCGAGACTTGCGCGCCGTTCTGCACGCTGTTCGCGGTGAAGCTCAGCTGGACGTAGCGGTATGCCGTACCCGCCGGGAAGTTGATGGTCACCGTGTTGCCAGTGCTCGGATTCCACGTGTACGTCGCGGAGGCGGTGATGGCCGTCCACGTCGAGTCGTCGTTCGAACCGAGCACCGCCAGGGTCTGGGTCCGGGTCTGCCAGACGGTCAGCGGCGGGAGGTCGATGACCGTGTCGGCGAGCGGCTGGGTCGAGCCCAGGTCGACGGTCAGGGTGCTGGGCCAGGTCCCGTCGCGGCTCTCCCAGTAGCTGCCGGTGTTTCCGTCGTTGGCGTTGGTGGCCGCGTAGGTCTGCTGCACGCTGGAGGCGGTGATCGGTTGCTTGAGCGCGAGGTTGGTGTTCGCGTTCGTGCCGGTCCCGGTGAGCGGGATTGTCAGGGGGCTGTTGCTCGCGTTGCTGCTGACCGTGAGGCTACCGCTGTAGGCCTGGGCGGCGGTGGGGGTGAAGGTGACGTTGGCCGTGCAGCTGCCGCCGGCGGCGATGCTGGAGCCGCAGGTGTTCGTCTCGGCGAAGCCGGTGGCGGCCGTGATGCCGGAGACAGCGGCTGCCGCGGTGCCCGAGTTGGTGATCGTCACTGTCTGGGCCGGGCTGTTCGAGCCGACGCTCACGTTGCCGAAGCTCAGCGAGCTCGGTGTCGCGGCCAGGGTCGGGCCGCCGCTGTTGTTCGCCACCGACATGGTGACGCTGCGCACGATCAGCGGCGCCGTGGGGGCGGTGACGGCGAGCCGGAGATCGGCGCCTCCGTTCTCGAGCTCATCGAGCTGGGCGCCGGTGAGTTGCACGGTGGCGGTGGCCCAGGTGCCGGTGCCGGGGCTGGTGACGCTCGGCCCGTTCTGGTAGGCGTTCGTCGGGGTGCTGTACTGCACCGTGAAGCCTTGGCTCGCGCTCGCCCAGTACGTGACCTGCACCGAGATGTTCGAGGCCGCTTCGACCGCGGACGCCGGGGCCAGCCGCAGGTAGACGTTCGCCGGCGTGACCCCGCTCTGTGCGCTGGTCCAGGTCTCGTACGCGGTCTGGCCGCCCTGGGTGATCTGCGTGAGATTCCCGTCAGAGCCCTGGTTCGTGCCGCCGACGTTCAGGAAGTCCAGTCCGCCACCGGCCTGGCCGGCGGTGGCAGTCACCGTCGTAGCGCCGGTGTACGTGGTCGGACAGCCGGAGGAGGCGGTGCCGGCGGGTGCGGACCCGGCCTTGACGGTCCACTCGGCCAGGCTCGCCGCGGCCAGGCTCGCGCTCACGCAGATCAGCCCGTTCGCCTGGACGGTTTGCGGGAGCGCGGCGCCGGCGGCGTTCACGAGGTAGTAGCTGCCCGCGTTCAGGCCGAGCCCAGCGGGGTCGACGGCGATCGGCGCGTTGTAGGCGGTGCCGGTGGTGATGTTCGCCAGCGTCAGTGAGGCGCTGGTGTGGTTGGCGGCGACGACCGGCACGGTCTGCACGTTGCCGACGGACGGCGCGTCGACCACCGCGTACGCCTTCGCATACTGAGTCAGCTGTGCTGGAGACGTCAGGAGCGCGCCGCCACCGTTCTTGTACGTGGTCAGATTCGCGTCCGCACCGTTGAGCGGCAGCACCCCCGCGAACGAGGACAGGCTCACCGCGCCGTTGGCGACCTCCTGGCTGGTGACGATGGCCAGCCCGGACTGGAAGCTGTTCCAGATGCTGGCCGCCTCGGTCTCCACGTTGTTCAAGCTGCCGCCGGCGGTGTTCCCGTAGCCCTGGGAGACATCGATGTACAGCGCGGCAGGCTGCTGCGGGTACGTTCCCGACAGACTCTTGAGCGTCGGTAGCCAGCTGGTGTAGATGGGGAATCCGACAGTGTCCTTACTTGTGCCGTCATGGATGAAGAAGTCCTCACCGCCTGCCTGCGGGAACGTCATGCCATAGCTGTCGAGCCACTGCACGGCATAGGCGGCGAGCTCAGAGTCCGAACTCGGCGCCGTCCACTCCTCGGCCATCTTCACGCCGTAGGCGCGGGCGAGGCTCGCCATCGCCAACGTCATGCCGGTGTTGCTGGCCGAGTCGGCGATGACGGTGACGTTGTACTTCTTGGCCAGCTTGTAGAACGTGTCCGGGTTGTTGGCGTAGTTCGTCGCGTTCCCGAACCCGCCGCCGTAGTAGTAGTACAGCGGTGTGTTCGCGGTGATGTTGCGCACGGCCGCGGTCAAAGCTCCGTAGGTCTGCTCGACGCTCCAAGCCCGGAACGCCTGG
Organism: Catenulispora pinistramenti; assembly: GCF_018274385.1. Taxonomy (GTDB): domain Bacteria; phylum Actinomycetota; class Actinomycetes; order Streptomycetales; family Catenulisporaceae; genus Catenulispora; species Catenulispora pinistramenti. The sequence continues at coordinate 40,494 of NZ_JAAFYZ010000039.1, forward strand.
AACACCCCAAACAACGACTGCCCGGCAGCCTCGGCCGGCACCTGGCTGAAGGACGCGTACGACGTGCCCTCATCGGAGTTGAACGTGGCGATGGTGCCGTAGGTGTCGGGCAGGTACACGTTCTGGAACTCGGCGATGTCGTCGGTGGTGTAGCCGCCGCCGGAACCGTTGATGTCCCACTGCGCGTCGAGGAAGCCGTAGTCCAGGATCGCGCCGCCGTACCCGGCGGGCTGCGCGAGCGAGTTCTGGACGGTGTCCTCGACGTAGGTGAAGTACTCGGACTGCTCGGTGGCGTTCCACCAGTCAGGGGCCTGACCCGCCGCCCCGCTGCTGGCCTTCTCGAGGTCGGTGATCCACGGGGCCGGGCTGCCACCCCACCCCGACGACCAGAAGATGGGGATGAGCTGGATCCCGGCCGCGGCGGCGTTGGCCAGTTCCTGGTCCCAGATGGTGAAGCTGAAGGTACCGGCCGACGGCTCGATCGTGCCCCACGGCATGTTCAACTCGGCGGTCGTCAGCCCCTTGGCGGCCAGGCCGGCGAAGTAGGACTCCGACCAGGCCGCGCCGCCGTTGTCGAAGTCGAGCTGGGTGGACCAGATCGGGGTGGTGGGCGACGAGGCGGCGCGCGCCGGTCCCGCCGCGACCGTGGTGGCCAGGCCGGCGGAGCCCGCGGCCAGGGCGAAGGCCGTGATGAGCGAACTCAGGGTTCGTATGCGACGTGATCCGGACGCCGTACGTCTTCTCAGGGTCATGATGCGCTCCTCGTGGGGTTCGTGGAGTCGAGCGAGCCGGGAGCGACCTGGATCGTAGTGCCCGTAGTGCCCGTAGTGCCCGTAGTGCCCGTAGTGCCCGTAGTGCGCGTGGCGCCCGTGGTGCCCGGGTAGGGCGGGAAGACCGGCGGCGGGCTGGTGGTGGTGCAACTCGTCGGCAGGACCCCGGAGTTGCCGCCGGCGTCGGTGATTTTGAAGTTGCCGGCGTCGCAGCTGTAGCTGGGGGTCTTGCACTGGTCGGCCTGGGCGATGCCGGTCCCGGTGACGTTCTTCAGCACCACCGAGCCGCCGGTCTGGTCCTGGAAGGCGAAGGTGCCGGTCCCGGCGATGGTCACGGTGTCCAGGCTGACGCCGTTGACGGTGCCCTGGATCCACTGGACGGCTTCGTAAGGGCTCTGCTCTATCAGGGCATTGCTGACGTTGACCGGCCCGGTGATGGTGGCCTGCTGCGCGTCGAACCACAAGGCCCCGACGCCGAAGTTCCAGTTCGGGTCGAGGTCGCCGTCCCGGAGCATCGTGTTGCCGGAGATCGTGTACAGGCCGACCGGGGTGGACGAGAAGCGCTGGCCGATATGGATGCCGCCGCCCTGGCTGATGCCGGAGTCCACGACGCGGTTCCCGGTGATGGTGTTGTTGTCGCCGCCGTATCCGGCGATGCCGTTGGCGAGCTGCTGGAGCTGGACGGTGTCGTCCGAGATCGTGTCGTGCGAATCCGAGCCGATACTGGCGTCGGCCCACAGGGCGATGCCGTCGTCGCCGGTGTTGCGGACATTGCTGTCGGCGATGGTCGAACCGGTGACGCCGCCGTGCAGGTTGATGCCGTCGGCGGTGGTGTCGCGGATCCGCATGCCGGAGAAGGTCAGGTTGCTCATGGGGCCGTCCATCCAGGCCCCGACCTTCATGTGCTCGATCCAGATGTCGGACACCGTGGAGTTGCTCATCGCCCCGCCGATGCCGTTGACCTGCGCGCTGTCGTTGCGGATCTGGACGTTGCCGGAGATCGCGAAGTTCGACAGGTGCACCTTGGTGCTCGGGTTGGGCGCGGCGTTCCCGTAGAAGCCGGGAGCCGCTCCGGCCACGGTCGAGTACCACATGCCCGCGCCTTCGACGGTGACATCGTTGACGGCGATGTGGCCCGGGACGTTGAAGGTCCCCGGCGGGATCCACACCGTGCCGCCCGCGCCGGCCGCGGCTATTGCGGCGTTGAACGCGGCGGTCGCGTCGGCGACGCCGGTCGGGTCGGCACCCTTGCTGGTCACCGACACCGAACCGGCCGGCTGCCTTGCCGGCGCCGCGACGTTCTCGAAGTCCGCGACGTCGATCGTATAGGCCGAGGCGGTGTCCTCGGAGTCGACTTGCAGCTTGAAGGTGGTGCCGGCCGGATAGGTCGAGGAGAGCAGCCGGTGGACCTCGTCGTAGAAGTGGTGCGGCTTGCCGTTGCTCGGGTTGTTGGTGAACGGGTAGGTGCCGTAGTACCAGGAGTAGGCGTTGGTCAGCGAGAAGTCGGGCTGCTTGGTGCCGTTGACGTACAGGGACAGCGGGGCGTTGTAGACGGAGCCGGTCGCGGTGTCCGGGATGCTGTAACGGAAGTCGATCGAGTTGGTGGCCACCGGCGTGGTGAAGGCGACGTACCGTCCCTGGCCTTGAAGCGTCACCGCCTTGCGGCCGGAGGCCTCGTCGGCGAGCTGGCCCGCGGCGAAGCTGGGGCCGATGACGGATCCGTTGGTCGCCTGGCTCTCGGCCTCCACCTCGGTATACGGCAGGCTCGCCCCGGCACCGCCGGTGGCTGCCGCCGGGGTGGCGGTGGTGGCCGCGGTCGGGGCGGAAGCGGGCGTCGTGGCGGCGGTGGCGGTCGCGGTCAGAGCTGAGGCCATCAGGACGGCGCCGCCCGCCGCGCCCAAGGTTCTTCGCAGTGTTGGGATCTTCTGTGACACCCCTGATTCCTTTCGACGTGAGGACCATGAAGTGATCGCGATCGTCAAGGGGCGGCGATGCACGGAGGAACGTAACAGTGCGGACAGATGTCTGCAATATTCCGACAACATTGCGTTAAGAAGTCGATCAGCGTCAGAAAAATGCTTTGCCGCCAGAAGATCGGTGAGCGCGGCGAAAGGTTGATCCAGTGTGACCGAGGGGGTATTGTCGGCGACAGACCGTCAGAGCAGGATCCTGATTCAGTCGGTCGCGGGGCGGGCAGTACTGTTCGAATCGGCTGGCGCGGGGGTACTTGTCTTGTCAGTGATCGAAGGCGACGCCGGGTCAGGCTCCTGACATGCGGCGCCCATCCGGCCGGCGGCACGGTGACGGCGGCGACCCGGCCCGCCGGGCGATAGCGGTGATCGAACCGAGCGAGGTCATCCGCCTCGGGCTGGTCGCGATGCTGTCGTCCATGAGCTTCGTGTCCAGGGTCGTGACCATGACCGAGGTCGACGCGCTCTTCGACGACCAGGGGGAGAGCGCCGCCGACACCGTTTTGGCCTCTGAGTCCCTGGACCCCGATGCGCTGGCCAGGCTCCAGGAACTGACCGCGGCCGCCGGTGTCGAACTCCTGATGGTGCTGAACAACGGCGACGCGTCGCGGCTCGGCGATGTCGCCGAGCAGGCCGCCTCCGGCTCGATCGCGTTCGATGCGCTGAACGTCGAGAACCTGAGCCGGGTGTTGCAGGGCATGGCCGCCGATGACGACCAGGTCGAGCCGCCCGCCAAACCGGGCCGCCGGCCGGCTCCCCGCCCCTGGCGCCATCTGAGCGCTGCCTGGCCGCGAATCCAGCTGACCCAGCGCGAGCTCGACATCCTGGTGTTGCTTTCGGAGGGGCTGAGCAACAAGCAGATCGCCCCGAGGATCGGCATCTCAGAGCACGGAGTCAAACGCCACGTCACGAACGTCCTGGCGAAACTGAACTGCACGAATCGGACCGAGGCCGTCGCTTACGCGCTCCAGCAGGGCTTGCTGGCCTAAGCGGTTCCAGCAGCGCGTCATCGGCCCGGGCGCGCTGCTCGGGCCCTGAGGCGGTACGCGTGCGGTCCCGCGATCCCGCCATCACGGCAGCTCACGATAGCCGGGTCCCCGACCGTTCTCGTTCGACGGCCTGATACAGGGTATTGATACGCGTCGAGCCGAAGGCCCGTGCGTTCATCCGCTCAAGGCTGTTCGTCTGCTCAAGTCTGCCCGTTCGGCGATCGCAGAGCGGCCGCCTTGACCCTCCCAGCCCAGGCAGCGGTCCGAATACCGCGATCGGGGAGTCCGATCGGGGTACCCGATCGGCGCTGCGCTCGCTTCGGGTCGCCTCGTAGGATCTGAAAGTGATCAAGGAAGGCCCCCGACCGGTGCGCCAGACTCCCGGCGGTTGGGCCGCCTGATCTGACGGGATGCCCTTCGAGGGGTGGGGGACGGCGTGGTGTCTGACAACGGTCGTACTTTGCACGGAGAGCTGGATCGGACGGCACGCTCCCAACCGGGGCAGCTGGTGAGCTTCGTCAACGAGCGGGTGGAACTCCGCTTGGACGAGTTGTGCGCACAGTCGAGGTCGATGGCGCTCGTCATGGCCGAATCGGGCGTCCGGCGCGGTGATCGCGTGGGCCTGATGCTCGCCAACGAACCCGCCTTCTTGATCTCCCTGGTCGCGTTGAGCCGCCTCGGCGCGTGCGCGTGCCCCCTGTCGTTGCCCACTTCGGGACGCGATGGCTACGCGGAGAAGGTGCAGGGCATCCTGGCCGCGGCGGGGGTCCGGCAGGTCGTCGTCTCGCGCAAGCTCGCGCGGCTGAAATCGTTGCTCGCGCAGGCCTTGGCAGGTGTCTCCCAGCTTCCGGCAGACGAACTAGCGCATGGCGAAGCGGGGGAGTTCCCCGAGGTATCAGGGGACGATGATCTGATCGTCCAGTTCACCTCGGGAAGCACGTCGCGTCCGAAGGGCGTGCGGCTTCGCCAGACCAACCTGCTGGCCGGGCTCGACGCCATCCGGCTGGGCGTGGATCTGGGCCGGCCCGGCGACCGGGCGGGCGTCTGGCTGCCGCTCTTTCACGACATGGGTCTGGTCGGCATGCTCGCCGCGGTGGTGACCGGCATCCCGGTCAGCATCTGGTCGCCGTCGTCCTTTGTGAAGGACCCGGCGAGGTGGCTGCGCGAGGTGTCCGACGGGGGCCACACCGCGTGCGCCATGCCCAACTTCGCCTACGACCTTTTGCGCCAGGCCGTTCCCGCCGATGATGTGCCGGGCTACGACCTCAGCCGGTGGCGGGTCGCGTTCAACGGCGCCGAACCGATCGCGGCGGACTCGGTGGCGGCATTCCTGGCACACTTCGAGCCCGCCGGGTTCAGACCTGAGGCGATGCTGCCGGTGTACGGCCTGGCCGAGGCGACGCTCGCGGTGGCCTTCCCGCCGCTGGGCCGCGAGCCCAAAGTGGACTGGGTCGACCGCGTCACCCTGGCCGAGTCCGCTCTCGCGGTGCCCAGGGATTCGGCATCGTCCGGCGCGCGGCCGGTGGTGGCGCTCGGCGGACCGGTCGCCGGCATCGAGTTCCGCATCGCCGACCCGAAGAACGACGGAGTGCTCGGTGAGCGCAGGGTCGGCGAGGTCCAGGTGCAGGGCGCCCCGGTCACCCCGGGCTATGTGGGCACGCAAGAGCAGCCGTTGACTGTGGACGGCTGGCTGCGCACCGGGGATCTCGGCTACCTCGCCGACGGAGAGCTGCATGTGACCGGGCGGATCAAGGAGATGATGATCGTCCGCGGGGTCAATTACTACCCCGAGGACATCGAGGCCCTGATCCGCGCCGATGCCGAGGTCTACCGCCGGCGGTGCGTGGCCTTCATCGAGGGCTCGGAAGCCGCCGAGCGCATCGTCCTGGTGGCCGAGACCACCGTGGACGACGATGACGAGCGGTCGCGGCTGCGCGAACGGCTGCGGGCGAAAGTGATCGCCGAGACCGGTCTGGAACAACTCGCGGTGACCCTGGTCGGGCCGAACTCCATCCCGCGCACCAGCAGCGGGAAGCTGAAGCGGCTTGAGTCGAATCGGCTCGTCGTATGACGGCCGAACCCTCCGGCGGGCAGATTGCGCAGACTGAGCCGATCGAGCCGACTGCGACGATCGAGTTGCCGTGGCGCGTGCTGCCCGACTACCGGTGTTTCGGCTGCTCGCCGGCTAATGGCAAGGGCCTGCGACTCACCTTCCAGCCGGACGGCGACGGAATCGCCTGCGCGTTGCGCTTCGATCGCGACTACGAATCCCATCCCGGGGTCGTGCACGGCGGAGTCCTGTCGACCGTATGCGACGAGATCATGGGCAACCTGCTTGTCCTGCGCGTCGGCATCCCGGTCTTCACCACGACGTTACGGGTCCGCTTCATCACGTCGGCGAGCATCGGCGTCGACTACCGGTGCGTCGCCACGACCACCGCGGACAGCGGGACGCCCGGCCCTTACCAGGCGCGTGCCGAGGTGTTCGACGAAGCCGGCGGCCTGGTGGTCTCCGCGGTCGGCCAGTACCACCCGATCGCCGTCGAGGAGAACCGCGACCGCATAGACATGACCGACGAACAGGCCATTCTCATCGAGCGTGAGCTCGCCAAATTGAGAGCAGACCATTGAGGAGCGATCGATGAAGGCAACGGATACCGGCGAGAGCATCGCCGAGACCGTGAGCGGGCTGATCCGGCAGGCCGTCGGCGACGTGGCCGACGACACAGACCTGCGCATGATCGAGGGCGTGGACTCGGTCAAGGTATTGAGGGTCATCGCCGCGGTCGAGCGCACCTACGACATCGAGCTCGAAGACGAGGAGGTCTTCGCGCTCAAGACGATCGACGATGTCGTCCGCTCGGTGCGGGCCGCCGTCGAGGCGCAGGGGCTCTGATGACGGTCATCGACACGAATCAGCACTACGACCAGGATCCCGCCGTCTTCGAGCTGTTCCTCGATGCGCGCATGAAGTACACCTGCGGACTCTATAAGAGCGCTGACGACACGTTGGACGTCGCGCAGGAGAACAAGCTCCACTACATCGCCGGAAAGCTGAACATGAAGCCCGGCGGCCGGCTCCTGGACATCGGCAGCGGGTGGGGATCGCTCAGCCTCTTCATGGCCTCCGAGTACGGCAGTGAGGTCGTCGGGGTGAGCCCGGCGCCGAAGCAGTGCGACTATGTGGCACGCCGCGCGCGGCAGATGGGGATTGACGACCGGGTGAGCCTGCGCGTCAGCCATATAGAGAACCTCGACTTGGAGCCGCGCGGCTTCGACGCCATCTCGATGGTGGGATCGAGCGCCCATCTCACCGATATCGACGCCGTGTTCGCCGCGTGCTGGTCCGCGCTGCGCCGGGGTGGACGCGTCTACCTCTCGGACAGCTGTTACCGCAATCCGGCCAAGCAAGCCGAGTTCGCCGAACGCGACAGCGCGCTGTTCGTCAAGGACGCGGTCTTCGGCGGCGGCGACATGCGGCCGCTCGCGACGTTGGTGGCAGCCGCGGAGGGCGCCGGGTTCTCCATCGTCAGTGTCGACGATCTGACCGACGACTACCGGCGCACGATCGAGGCCTGGATGGCCAATGTCGAGCGCAACGCGGACGCGTTGGACGCCATCGAAGCCGGCCTGCCGGCCAAGCTGCTCCGCTATTTCGAGATAGCGAACGCGGGCTGGGGGTTCACCACAAAGCACTACGCCTTGGTGTGCGGCAAATACCGGTGAAGGGACAACCGATGGCCGACTCGAATCCGGCCTCAGCCCGCATCAGCGCCACGCTGATCGGCGCGGCGGAGGTCGACACGGCAGTTCGCTCATTCCTGCGCACGACGCCACCGCATCGGCGCTGGGACGTCGAGCACAGCTTCGACTGGGGTGCGGCGGACGCCGACCGGCTGACCGAGGGGGAACGGTCGGCCGTGGAATTCATCACCCTGATAGAGGACCACCTGCCCGGCTACTTCGCCATGTACGACAAGTTCTTCCCGGTCGATGACACCGTCGATCTGGACGTCTTCGAGCACAACAGGGAGCTGTATCACTTCTCGGTGCGATGGGCGCAGGAAGAGGACACCCATGCCCGGGTGCTCAAGGAGTACCAGATCGCTTCCGGCATCGCCGATCCCGCGTCGCTGCGGCACCAGCTCGCGATCGAGGGGCGAAAGCGCTTCGACGTCGACTACGACCACGCCGTGCAGTTCTTCACCTATCCCTTGGTGCAGGAGAAGGCGACCCAGATCTACTACCAGCGCCTGCGGAATGTGGTCAGTGACCCGCTGCTGCGCGAGATACTCGGCCGGCTGAGCCGGGATGAGGCACGGCACTTCGCCTTCTTCTGCGACATGGTTGAGCAGTACCTGAAGAAGTACGGCGATGCGGCGATAGAGCCGATGCGGGAAGTCATCGCCGACTTCCGGATGCCGCTGGCCGATACGATCCGCGGCTACTGGCGATGGGCGCTCCGGATCGCCGACACGGCCACGTACGACCACACGGACGCCTACGAGCACCTCATCAAGGTGGTCAATCGCGCGGTGGACGCCAAGTCGAACAAGTTCGACGAGCTGGTCGACTTCGTAGCGGCGTGCCGGTCCCTTTCCGTAGGTGCACGAGTCGATGTCGGCGAGACGGTGAATTGAGATGAGCCATTACAAGAGCAGCGTCCGTGATCTGGAGTTCAACCTCTTCGAGGTGCTGCGTGTCCAGGACAAGCTGAATGCGCCGCCCTTCCAGGACGTTGACGAGGAGACCGCACGCCGGCTGCTCGGCGAGCTCGAAGGTCTCGCCACCGGCGTGCTTTCCGATTCCCTGGTCGACGCTGACCGCAATCCTCCTGCGTTCGACCCCGAGCGGCACGACGTGACGATGCCGGCCTCCGTGGTCAAGGCGGTCGGCGCACTGGTGCAAGGCGGTTGGGACCGTACCTCGATCCGCGGCGAACTCGGCGGCTTCGGCATCCCGGCCGCGTTGTCATGGTCCTGCACGGAGCTGATACTCGGCGCCAATCCGGCCCTGTACTTCTATGTCGGCGGCAAGATATCCGCGCAGATCATCTTCGACAACGGCACGCCGGAGCAGCAGCAGTGGGCCAGATTCGCCATCGCTCGGGACTGGGGCTCGACCATGGTCCTCACCGAGCCGGACGTCGGCTCCGACGTGGGGCAGATCAGCACGAAGGCGGTGCGCCAAGAGGACGGCTCATGGCACCTGGAAGGCGTCAAGCGGTTCATCACCGCGGCGGCCCAGGGCGAGCTGACAGAGAACATCATGCATCTGGTGCTCGCCCGGCCCGAAGGGCCCGGCGTCGAGGCGCGGCGGGGGACGAAGGGGTTGGGCCTGTTCCTCGTGCCGATGCATCACTTCGATCCTTCGGCCGGCGAACTGACCGGCGAGCGCAACGGCGTCTACGTGACCAGCGTCGAGGACAAGATGGGCCTCAAGGCCTCGACCACATGCGAGCTGGCCTTCGGTCAGCACGGCAAGGCCGCCAAGGGCTGGCTGCTCGGCGAGCGCGTCGACGGCATCACGCAGATGTTCGACGCGATCACCTATGCCCGGATGATGGTCGGCATCAAGTCGATCTCGACGCTGTCCTCGGCGTATCTCAATGCCCTGGAGTTCGCCCGCGATCGGGTGCAGGGCGCAGACCTCACCCAGCTGCTGGAGAAGAACGCCCCGCGGGTGCCGATCATGCGGCATCCCGACGTTCGCAGAACTCTGATGACGCTGAAGGCGTATGCCGAGGGCATGCGGGGTCTCTATCTCTACACCGCATCTCTGCAAGACGGCACAGCGGGCTTCGGCGGTGACAGCGCCGCCGCCGCGAAAGTGCACGACCTGCTGCTGCCGGTCATCAAGGGGTTCGGCGCCGAGCGTTCTTGGCATCTGCTCTCAGACGCGTTGCAGGTGTTCGGCGGCTCCGGCTATATGCGGGACTACCCGATCGAGCAGTACATCCGCGACGGCAAGGTCGACACGCTCTACGAAGGCACCACGGCGATCCAGTCGATGGACTTCTTCTTCCGCAAGGTCGCCCGGGACGGCGGGATCGCCTTCAACCATCTCACCGGCGAGATCGCCGCCTCGATCGAAGCAGACCACGATGATCGGCTGGATTTCGAACGCGACCAGCTGAGCCGCGCTCTCCAGGACGTCCAGCGGATGTCGCAGGTCTTGTTCGGATATCTGGGCGAGGCGCTGGAGGATCCGAAGAGCGTCTACCGGGTCGGGCGGCACACCGTGCGGTTCCTGCTCGCCGTGGGCGACCTCGCCGTCGGATGGCGCTTGTTCTGCCAGGCGAAGGTCGCCTCGCGTGCCATCGCTGACGGCACCGACGGCGCGGGCCTTGCCTTCTACCAGGGCAAGGTGACCGCGGCCAGATTCTTCGCACGCACCGTCCTTCCCGAGCTTTCGACCCAAGCGCAGGTCATCGAAGCGGATGACGACGGGCTGATGGACCTCGACGAAGCCGCCTTCTAGCCCTGCCTTCCAGCCCTGACACTAAGCCGAATCCGTGCGCCGGGCCAGACATGTATCCGCATTCGAAGGGGAGCGAGCAGTGAACAGCGACGGCGAGGGTAATTCGCTACATCTCACAGCGGCGCAGCGCGGCGTCTGGTTCGCCCAGCAGGTCGAGCCGTCGCCGGGCGTTTACAACATCGGCGAATATCTGGAGATCTCCGGTGACCTCGACGTTCCGCTGCTGCGCCGCGCCATCGAGGTCGCCACCGCCGAGGCGGATGTCCTGCGGACCCGCATCGAGTCGGACGACGACGGGGTCCGGCAGATAGTGGGGCCGGCCGAGGACGTCGAGTTGGAGATCCTCGACCTGGCCGAGGCGGCCGATCCGCTGGCGGACGCCGAGGAGTGGATGCGCAACAAGATCTGGGGCGAGGACGAGCAAGGGCCGGGGAGCCTCAAGGGATTCGCCCTTGTCTACCTCGGCGAGGACCACGTCTTGTTCTTCCTGCGGGGCAGCCATCTGGTCGTGGACGCCTTCGGTGCGGCCCTGATCGCGGTGCGGATCTCCCAGGTGTATTCGGAGCTGGCACAGGGCGGGGAACTCAGCCCGAAGTGGTTCGGCGCGGTGGCCGAGCTCGTCGCGAGCGACCGCGAATACCAGGCGGGGGACGACATCGGGCAGGACGCCGAGTTCTGGCGCGAGCGGCTGCTCCAACGCCCGCAGGCCGTCACGCTCTCCGGCAACCGCGTGCGGGTCGCGAGCAGAACCCTGTGTTACCGCCGAGAGTTCTCGGAAGCGGACGCCGTCGGCATCATCGAAGCCGCCAAGGAGATCGGGGTCTCGACGTCGACGACGTTGCTGGCCCACGTGGCCGTCTTCCTCTGGAAGTCGACCGGTCAGTACGACGTGCCGATCGGACTGCCGGTCGGGGCCCGGACCAAGGACACGCTGCTGGCGATCCCGGGGATGATGTCCAACATCCTGCCGGTCAGGCTGGCCGGGCATGCGGGGCAGGATTTCGCTGAGGTGGCGCGCGGTATCTCGGCCGAGGTCCGCTCGGTGATGGGGCATCAGCGCTACCGCCTGGAGCAGCTGATGCACGACAGCAAGATGATCGCCGGACGTACCGACCCGCTGTTCGGGGTCGAGGTGAACATCATGAACTTCAATGCGAACCTGCGCTTCGGTGAGCTCCAGGCCGAGTTCCGGACGATCAGCACCGGTCCGGTGCACGACGTGACGCTCAACGTCCGCATGGACGCGCAGAACCGCAGCCTGGGCATCGAGATCGAGGCCGACTCGGAGCGCTTTCGGTTGAGCGATCTGGAGGCGATGTCACAGCGGCTGCTCTCGGTGCTCGGCGGCGTGCGCGAGGCCGGTCCGCAGGTCCGGGTCGGGCAGCTGACGGTCCTTTCGCCGGCCGAGCGGCAGACGCTGCTGGTGGCCCGGAACGAGACGGATCACGCGGTCCCCGAGGTCACCCTCGCCGACCTGTTCGCCGCGCAGGCGGCCAAGACGCCGGATCAGGTCGCGGTGGTTTTCGGCGCCACCCGATTGACGTACCGGGAACTCGATGAGGCCGCCGAGCGGCTGGCCTGCTCGCTCCGAGCCGAGGGCGTCGGACCGGAGCGGTTCGTCGCGCTCTGTCTGCCCAGATCTGAGTGGCTGGTCCTGGCAGTGCTCGCGGTGGTGAAGTCGGGCGGCGCCTATCTTCCCATCGACATCGGCTACCCGGCGGACCGGATCAAGGTGATGATCGATGACGCCGAGCCGACCGTGGTCGTCACTCTCGAAGGGCTCAAGCCGACCCTTGCCGGCGCGATCGGCGAGGATCAGGTGACGATAGCGCTGGACGCGTCCGATCCTGCGCGAACATCCGACGACGGCTCCGAGCGGGACATCGTGCTCGCTCAGCACTCACCGGCGTATCTGATCTACACCTCAGGATCCACCGGACGTCCGAAGGGCGTCGTCACGAGCCATTCGGCTATCGTCAACCGGATCCTGTGGATGCAGTCGGCTTATCAGCTCGACGGCTCAGACCGGGTTCTGCAGAAGACGCCGGCAAGTTTCGACGTCTCCGTGTGGGAGTTGTTCTGGCCGCTCAGCGTCGGCGCGACGTTGGTGGTGGCAAAGCCCGACGGACACCGGGATCCCGGCTATCTCGCGGAGCTGATAAGGCAAGAGGGCATCACGGTATGCCACTTCGTCCCTTCGATGCTGCGCGCGTTCCTTCGGGAACTCCGGGACGGCGACGCCAACGCCGCGTCGAGTCTGAAGCGGGTGATCTGTAGCGGCGAGCTGCTGTTGCCCGATCTTCGCGATGAATTCCTTGAGCTCACCGACGCCAGCCTGCACAACCTGTACGGTCCGACCGAGGCTGCCGTCGACGTGACCGCGTCGCCCGCATTGCGGCAGGGCGTTCCCGACGGCTCCGTGCCGATCGGCCGCCCGGTATGGAATACGCAGGTCTACGTTCTGGACGCCGCGCTCGATCCGGTGCCTGACGGCATGGTCGGAGAGCTCTATCTGGCCGGCCGCCAGCTGGCGCGGGGATACCTCGGCCAACCGGGATTGACGGCCACGCGGTACGTCGCGAATCCGTTCGGCGGCGACGGCGCCCGGATGTATCGGACCGGCGATCTGGCGCGATGGTCGGCAGATGGGCAGCTCGAATTCGTCGGGCGCGGCGACAACCAAGTCAAGGTTCGAGGATTCCGGATCGAGCCGGGTGATGTGGAGTCGGCGATCCTGCTTCTCGCCGGAGTCGAGCACGCGGTGGTGGTTCCGCAGCCGGATCGCTTCGGAGACGCCCGGCTTATCGGGTACGTCACGCTGCACGACGGTGCGGACGTTACGCCGGATCGGGTGCGGGAGTTCGTGGCCGGGAAGCTGCCGGGCTACATGGTTCCCGCCACGGTGATGGTCCTCGACGAAATGCCGGTGACCGCGAACGGAAAGGTCGACCTGAAGCTGCTGCCCGCGACCGTCTTCGCCGCGCAGGGCGCCGGCCGGGAGCCGCGCGATCCGTTCGAGAAGTCGCTGTGCGAGGTGTTCGCAGACGTCCTCGGGATTGAGCGCATCGGCATCGACGACTCGTTCTTCGACCTGGGCGGCCATTCACTGGCGGCGACTCGGGCGATCAGCAAGGTCCGATCCGCTCTGGGAGTCGAACTGAGCATGCGCCTTCTCTTCGAGTTTCCATCAGTCTCACTGCTTGCCGAGCAAGTCAGGAAGCTGGAGAAGACGAAGCGGCCCGCGCTACGGGCACGGCGATAGCCCGCGAAGACAGTGCTTCTGTCATTTGCCGGACAGTTTCCTAGGGGTGGATTCAGATGACCGTTGACCGTGACGCCGCCGATTCGCTGCCCGCGCAGAACGAGTTCCTGCCGCTGTCGTTCGCACAGCAGCGGTTGTGGTTCCTCAACCGGATCGAGGAATCGGGCTCCGCCTACAACGAATCGGTCGCTCTGCGGTTGCGCGGGGAGCTGGATCGGGAGGCGTTGGACGCGGCGCTGCGGGATGTGGTCGGCCGGCAGGAAGCGCTGCGGACGGTGTTTCCGACGTGGGAGGGGGTGCCGTTTCAGCGGATCCTGGATCCGGAGGATGTCGGCTCGTTGCTGACGGTCGGGCAGGTCGGTCCTGCTGAGGACTTGGCCGGGGTGTTGGCTGCGGCGGCTGGCTACGTCTTCGATCTGAGCGCTGAGATTCCGCTCCGGGTGGTCTTGTTGGTGGTTTCCCCGGATGAGCATGTGCTGGCTTTGACGGTGCATCACATCGCGGGTGACGGCTGGTCACGAGGACTGCTGGCGCGGGATGTGTCGGTGGCGTATGCGGCGCGGTTGGCTGGTTCGGAGCCGGTATGGGTGCCGTTGCCGGTGCAGTATGCGGATTATGCGTTGTGGCAGCGGGATCTGTTGGGGTCGGAGGACGATCCCGGCAGCGTCCTGTCGGAGCAGTTGGCGTATTGGCGCCGGGTGTTGGCTGATCTGCCGCAGGAGCTGGGGTTGCCGTTCGATCGGCCGCGTCCGGCTATCGCCAGCTACGCCGGTGACGTTGTCGAGTTGAGCGTGTCAGCCGGTGTGCTTGAGCGGTTGGCGGGGTTGGCGCGGGCGCAGGGTGTGACGCTGTTCATGGTGTTGCAGGCTGGCTTGGCGGTGTTGTTGTCCCGGTTGGGGGCGGGGGCGGATGTGCCGATCGGTTCGCCGATTGCGGGGCGTACTGATGAGGCGTTGGATGATCTGATCGGGTTCTTCGTCAATACGCTGGTATTGCGGACGGACGTGTCGGGCGATCCGTCGTTCGTTGAGTTGTTGGGTCGGGTGCGCGAGGCGGGGTTGGGTGCGTTCGCGCATCAGGATGTGCCGTTTGAACGGCTGGTTGAGGACTTGGCGCCGGTGCGTTCGCTGGCGCGGCATCCGTTGTTCCAGGTGATGCTGTCCTTGCAGGACAATGCCGAGGCTGTTCTGGAGTTGCCTGGCGTCGAGGCGGAGTTGTTGGCGCCGGCTGCGTCGGCGGCGAAGTTTGATCTGGCGTTCGAGTTGGGCCAGGCGTTCGATGCTGATAATGCGTCGGCCGGACTGCGCGGCGGGATCACCTTCGCGGTTGACCTGTTCGATCGCGAGACGGTGGAGCTGATCGCGCAGTGGTTCGTGCGGGTGTTGGAGGCGGTGGCCGCCGAGCCGGAGCAGCCGGTCGGACGGGTGGAGGTGTTGTCGGCGGGGGAGCGGCAGCAGGTTCTGCGGGGGTGGAACGACACCGGTCGTGACGTGTCTGCGGCCACGTTGCCGGAGTTGTTCGGGGAGCAGGTGGCCCGGACCCCGGATGCGACGGCGGTGGTGTTCGGCGACCAGGAGCTGACGTATGCGGAGTTGAATACGAGGGCTGATCGGTTGGCTCGGTTGCTGGTTGGTCGGGGTGTGGGGCCGGAGTCGTTGGTCGCGGTGCTGATGACGCGGTCGGCGGACCTGCTGGTGGCGTTGCTGGCGGTCCTGAAAGCCGGCGGCGCCTACCTGCCGATCGACGAGCGTTCTCCGGTCGCCCGAGTCAGCGGGATCGTCCAGGCGGCTGACGTGCGGCTGATGCTGGTGGACGCGGCCGCGGGCGAGAGCGACCTGGCCCGCGAGGTGGCGAATCAGGGAGCTGGTCTTCTCCTGGTCGACGCGGAGACCGGCACGGATGAGCCGGTCGCTCTCCCGGTTTCCGGGCTGCCCGATCGGCTGGCGTACGTGATGTACACCTCGGGGTCCACCGGAGCGCCCAAGGGCATCGGGACGACGCATCGCAACGTGGTCGAGTTGGCCACCGATCATTGCTGGGCACACCCGGACACCCTCCGGGCGCTGATGCTCGCCCCGCACGCCTTCGACGCTTCGACCTACGAGATCTGGGCTCCCCTGCTCTCCGGCGGCGTGGTGGTCGTCGCCCCGGAGGTGAAGCTGGACTCGTCGGCTGTTCGCACCCTGATCACTCGGCACGGGCTCACGCATCTTCACCTGACCGCGGGTCTCTTCCGGGTGATCGCGGAGAACGATCCGCAGTGTTTCGCGGGCCTGCGCGAGGTGCTGACCGGCGGGGACGTCGTCTCCGTCGCGGCAGTGCGGCGGGTACTGGAGGCTCTTCCCGGAATCGTGGTCCGACAGCTGTACGGGCCGACAGAGACAACCCTTTGTGCGACCCATTTCGCGGTGGACACGAGCGAGAACCTCACGCATGTTCTACCGATCGGTGGGCCGCTGGATAACACTCAGGTCTATGTGCTCGATGATGCGTTGAGCCCGGTTCCTGTGGGTGTTCCCGGTGAGTTGTATATCGCCGGTGTTCAGTTGGCGCGAGGTTATCTCGGCCGGATGGGTCTGACGGCTGAGCGGTTTGTCGCGTGTCCGTTCGGTGGGTCCGGGGAGCGGATGTATCGCACGGGTGATGTGGTGCGGTGGGGCGCGGGCGGGGCGCTGGAGTTTGTGGGTCGGGCCGACGATCAGGTGAAGGTCCGGGGCTTCCGGATCGAGTTGGGTGAGGTCGAGGCGGTGCTGGCGGCTCATCCGTCGGTGGGGCAGGCCGTGGTGGTGGTGCGTGAGGATGTGCCAGGGGATAAGCGTCTGGTCGGCTATGTGGTTCCGGCCGTCGGTGCCGATGATGGCCTGGCCGATTCGCTGCGTGCCCATGTGGCTGGTGGGTTGCCGGACTACATGGTGCCGTCGGCGGTGATGGCGCTTGACGCGTTGCCGGTGACGGTGAACGGGAAGCTGGACCGCCGAGCTTTGCCGGCGCCTGACTACGCGAGCGGTTCCGGGCGCGGCCCCGCGGATGCCCGTGAGGAGCTCTTGTGCCAGGTGTTCGCCGAGGTTCTGGGCGTGCCCGCGTTGGGGGTCGATGACAACTTCTTCGAGCTGGGCGGTCATTCGCTGCTGGCGGTCTCGCTGGTTGAGCGGCTGCGCGAGCAGGGGATCTCGATCGATGTCCGGACGCTGTTCGCGTCGCCGACGGTAGCCGGGCTCGCGGCAGTCGCCGGTCGGCGCGAGGTCGAAGTGCCGCCGAACAGGATTCCCGCCGGAGCGCAGGCGATCACGCCGGAGATGCTGCCGCTGGTGGCGCTGACCCAAGGCGAGATCGATCGGATAGTCGCGGGCGTTCCAGGCGGTGCGACGAACGTCAAGGACGTATATCCGTTGGCGCCGTTGCAGGAAGGCATCTTCTTCCACTACCTGCTCGGGTCCGAAGACGGCGATGACGTATACGCGATTCCGACTGTGTTGGGGTTTGATTCCCGGACGCGTCTTGATGACTTCCTGGTCGCGCTTCAGCGGGTGGTGGACCGGCACGACATCCTGCGGACGGCGGTGTTGTGGGATGGCCTTCCCGAGCCGGTGCAGGTGGTCTGGCATCAGGCACGGATGCCGATCGAGGAGGTTTCCCTCGATGGCGACGGCGACGGCGACGGCTCGTCTGCGGTCGAACAGCTGCTGGCAAGCAGCGGCGCGCCGCTGGAAGCCGGTCACGCGCCGCTGCTGAGGGTGCACATCGCCGCCGATCCGGCCGGCGCCGGGTGGCTTGCGCTGCTTCAGATGCACCAACTCGTCCAGGACCACGCGTCGCGGGACGTGCTCCTTGCGGAGGTCCGCGAATTCCAGAGCGGGCGCGGGGCATCCCTGCCGGATCCGCTGCCCTTCCGCGATTTCGTGGCGCGGTCTCGTCTGGGGATGCCGCGCGAGGAGCACGAACGGTACTTCGCCGAGCTGCTCGGCGACGTGGACGAGCCGACGGCTCCGTTCGGCCTGCTGGATGTGCAGGGCGAAGGAACCACGGTCGAGCAGGCGACTCTGTCGATCGACACCGAGTTGGCGACACGTCTGCGCGGTCAGGCCCGCCGGCTCGGGGTGAGCGCGGCCGCCCTGTTCCACACGGCGTGGGCGCGGGTCCTGGCCGCGACCACCATGCGGAACGATGTCGTGTTCGGCACCTTGCTGTACGGGCGGATGCACGCCGGAGCCGGTGCGGATCGGACGCCGGGGCTCTTCATCAACACCTTGCCGGTGCGGTCGGGCGTCGGCGAGGTGGGTGTGGAAGATGCCGTACTCAGCATGCAGGCGCGACTCGGCGAACTGCTGGCGCATGAGAACGCTTCGCTGGCACTGGCCCAGCGGGCCAGCGGCATCGCGGCGCAGGCTCCGTTGTTCACGTCGCTCTTGAACTACCGTCGTGGCGCCGGCCAAGGCACCGGCCTCGAACTCGAGGGCATCGAGCTGCTGCACAGCGACCAGCGGACCAACTACCCCCTCGTGGTCGCGGTCGACGACGTCGAGACCGGCTTCGAGGTGACGGTCCAAGCGGCATTGCCGATCGACGCGGACTACGTGGGCGCATTGCTGCGCACGACTGTCGAGAACCTGGTCACCGCATTGGACTTTGCGCCCCGCACACCGGTCGGCCGGGTCGAGGTGTTGTCAGCGGCGGAGCGGCAGCAGGTTTTGCAGGGGTGGAACGACACGGGCCGTGAGGTCTCTGGGGCGACGTTGCCGGAACTGTTCGGGGAGCAGGCGGCTCGGACTCCGGATGCGATGGCTGTGGTGTTCGAGGGCCAGGAGCTGTCTTACGCGCAGTTGAATGCGCGGGCTGATCGGTTGGCTCGGTTGTTGATCGGTCGTGGGGTGGGTCCGGAGTCGTTGGTCGCGGTGGTGATGGAGCGGTCAGCGGATCTGGTAGTGGCGTTGTTGGCGGTGCTGAAGGCCGGTGGTGCCTACCTGCCGGTGGATCCGGGCTATCCGGCTGATCGGGTGGCGTTCATGGTGGCCGATGCCGGGCCGGTGCTGGCGTTGGGTGATGCGCAGACCGCCCGGTGGTGGACCGGTGATGTGCCGTTGCTGGTGATGGATGATCCGGCAGTGGCGCAGGAGTTGGCAGAGTATAAGGACTCTGAGGTTACCGATGCCGATCGGCGGGGTCGGCTGCTGCCATCCCATCCCGCCTACGTGATCTACACTTCCGGGTCCACCGGCCGGCCCAAGGGCGTCACCATCCCGCACAGCGGCCTGATCAACCGGCTGGCCTGGATGCAGCACGAATACGCTCTCCAGCCGTCAGATCGGGTGCTTCAGAAGACACCGTTCGGCTTCGACGTCTCGGTGTGGGAATTCTTCTGGCCGCTGCTGGAAGGTGCCGCACTCGTGGTCGCGCGGCCCGAAGGCCATCGCGATCCCGCCTACCTGGCCGAGACGATCCGCCGCATGGGGATCACTCATGTCCACTTCGTGCCGTCAATGCTTCAGGCGTTCCTCCAGGAGCCGACGGCAGAGCTCTGTACCGGTCTGCGCGCGGTGTTCTGTAGCGGTGAGGCCCTTTCGGCGGAGCTGTGCGATCAGTTCAAGCGGCTGCTCGACGTTCCTTTGCACAACCTCTACGGGCCGACAGAGGCGTCTATCGACGTCACCGCATGGCCGGTCGATGCGTTGTCGCTTTCGCCGGGCGGCGCGGTGCCGATCGGTGAGCCGGTGTGGAATACGCGGGTCTATGTTCTGGATTCGATGCTGTGCCCTGTACCGGTGGGGTGCGTGGGTGAGTTGTATGTGGCGGGCGTGCAACTGGGGCGGGGCTATCTGGGCCGTGGGGGGTTGTCGGCGTCGCGGTTTGTGGCGAGTCCGTTTGGCGCGGCCGGGGAGCGGATGTATCGCACCGGTGATGTGGTGCGGTGGAACCGAGAAGGCGAGTTGGAGTTTCTGGGCCGGGTTGACGACCAGGTGAAGGTCCGGGGGTTCCGGATCGAGCTGGGTGAGGTTGAGGCGGCGTTGGCGGCGCATTCGTCGGTGGGCCAGGCGGTCGTAGTGGTGCGTGAGGACGTGCCGGGGGATCGGCGCCTGGTCGGCTATGTGGTGCCGTCGGTGGGCGCGGTGGTGGATGGCGCGGAGTTGTTGGATGTGGTGCGGGGTTCGTTGCCGGACTATATGGTTCCGACGGCGGTTGTGGTGCTTGATGCGTTGCCGTTGACGGTGAATGGGAAGTTGGATCGCCGGGCATTGCCGGTTCCTGAGTTTGTGGTGTCGGGTCGGGGTCCTTCATCGGTGGCGGAGGAGATTCTGTGTGGGGTGTTCGCCGAGGTTTTGGGCGTGTCTGTGGTGGGGGTGGATGACAGCTTCTTTGAGTTGGGTGGTCATTCGCTGCTGGCGACGCGCTTGGTGAGTCGGGTTCGTTCGGTGTTGGGGGTGGAGCTTTCGGTTCGGGCGTTGTTTGAGG
Source organism: Catenulispora pinistramenti (assembly GCF_018274385.1). Classification (GTDB taxonomy): domain Bacteria; phylum Actinomycetota; class Actinomycetes; order Streptomycetales; family Catenulisporaceae; genus Catenulispora; species Catenulispora pinistramenti. The sequence continues at coordinate 60,412 of NZ_JAAFYZ010000039.1, forward strand.
CGCCGACGGTGGCGGGGTTGGCGGGTCGGTTGGCTGGGGC
>NZ_JAAFYZ010000390.1 GCF_018274385.1 Catenulispora pinistramenti
GGTGGCGGCTTCGGGGGGCCCGGGCGGCGGCGCGGCAGGTACCTGAGCCGCGGGGCTCACCGGGAGCCAGTCCTCGGCGGCGAAGTCGGGCTCTGGGACGGCGAGCTCGGGCGGCGCGGCAGGCGCCTGAGCCGCGGGGCTCGCGGAGAGCCGATCCGCGGCGGCGAAGTCAGGCTCGGCGGCAACGGGCTCGGGCGGCGCGCCGGCCGTGACTTCTTGGAGCGCGGCGGGAGCGGCAGGCTCTTGCGCAGGAGCGCTCTCGGCGCCGAACCACTCCGAATCGCCGCTCGCCGCCTCCTTCGGCAGGTGCCCGAAGGCCTCGCCGACCGCCCGGGGCGCGCGGGCACCCTCAGCCGGGCCGCCGCGGAACCAGTCCCTGGCGTCCGGCTCGGCCGCATCGCTCACGCGGTGGCCTCGACGTCTCCATACAGCGCCAGCGCCTCCGCGGCGGTCTTGCGGACCTGGTCGGCCAGGGCCGGGGGGTCGACGATGCGGCCATCAGCACCCAGGCGGAGGACCAGGCGCAGGATGCGGCCCTGGTCGGGGGCGCGCAGGGCGATGCGCAGGCCGCCCTCGGGCAGTTCCTCGACGCCTTCGTTCGGGTAGTTCTCGGCGACCCAGCGGGCGTGCCGGGTGACCTCCAGGGTCACCAGCGGGTCGTCGGCGGCCGGGCGCAGGACGCCGTCGTCCAGGTCCTGCGGTTCGGCGGACTCGGGGATCTCGGCGGCGATGTCCAGGACGTCGATGGCCACTATGCGGGACAGCCGGAAGACCCGGACCGCCTCGCTGCGGCGGCACCAGCCCTCCAGGTAGGCATGACCGTCGGAGAGGATCACCCGCATCGGGTCCACGTCGCGTGTGGTGACCTGGTCGCGGGACGGCACGAAGTAGTCCAGCCGCAGGCGGCGGCCGGCGTCCAGGGCCTGGCGGATGCGGTCCAGGACGGTGGCGCGCGCCTCGAAGGCCACGGTCACCCGCTGCGAGGCCTCGGCCCCGCGCTCGCCGGCGGCCTCCTCCAGCTTGGCGATGGCGCGCAGCAGGGCGTCGCGGTCGGCGACGCCGGGAAGCTGCGCCAGCGCGCGCAGGGCGACCAGCAGGGCCACCGCCTCGCGCACCGAGAAGCGCAGCGGCCGGACGATGGCCTCGGCGTTCTCCAGGTGGATGGTGCCGCCCTCGCCGATGTGCGCTTCCATCAGGTCGTCCGGCAGGCCGCCGGGCAGCCCGCACATCCACAGCGTCTCCAGGTCCTTGCGGAGCTGCTTCTCCGAGACGTTGAACTCCCCGGCCACCTCGGTCAGCTTCGCGCCCTCGTGCTCCAGCAGGTAGGGCACCAGGTTCAACAGCCGGCGGACCTGCGCCGCGGCACCGCTCATCGCGAGGCTCCCGTCATCTCGCCGGTGTCGGAGCGCTCGGCGCCGGGCTGGGCGCCGATCCGGGCTCCGCGGTGCGTCATCTCATCGCTCGCCGCCAGCGCGTTGCCGGCCATCGCCGCGCGCAGCCGGCCGACCACCGCCGCGCGCAGCTCCGGCGGGTCCAGGACCTGCACGTCCGGGCCGAACTCGGCGAGCCAGCCGGCCATGCCGGTGTTGCGCGGCACGGTGACCACGTCCCAGCCGGTCGGCTCGCCGTCCAGCAGTTCCGGGACGCACTCGGTGGCGCGGCGGCGCAGCAGGAAGCCGGTGTCGGCCTTCAGGCGCAGGGTGGCGGTGCCGACGTTGCGGTTCTGCCGCCAGGCGAACTCGGCGACCTTGGCGTGCACGTCCATGTCGTCCGGGACCGACTCGGTCAGGTGCCCGGCCAGCAGCACCACCTCGCCGACGATCCGGTCCAGCCGGAACATCCGGTCGGCGCCGCGGTCCCGGTCGTAGCCGGCCAGGTACCAGTGCCCGCGCCAGGAGTCGATGGCCCACGGCTCGACCCTGCGCTGGACCGGCTCCACCTCGCCGGACTTGCGGTAGCCGAAGGCCACCGGACGCCGGTCACAGATCGCCTGCAGCAGCGGCTCGAAGGCGCCGGTCTCGGTCCGCACCCGGGGCTCGATGCCGGACTGGCTGATGTCGCCGACCTCGATGCCGGCGCTCTTGAGCTTCAACAGGGCCGAGGAGGCGTCGGAGGCCAGGACCGCCTGCTGCCAGAACCGCGCGGCCACGCCGAGCACGGCGGCCTCGTCGCGCTCCAGCCGGATCTCGGGCAGGTTGTAGGAGTCCTTGGGGATCCGGTAGCCGATCTCGTCCTCGAACAGCGCGCTGTTGGTGCCGGTCTCCAGCGGGATGCCCATCTCGCGGAGCTCGTCCTTGTCCCGCTCGAACATCCGCTCGAAGGCGTCGTCCGTGGGGCACTCGCGATAAGGCTCCAAGGTGGCGCGCAGGCGCTCCTTGGTGACGTATTGCTTGGACGCGAGCAGGCAGATGACCAGGTTCACCAACCGCTCGGTCTTCGTGGCGGGCATCGACGCTCTCCTACAGCAACTCGGTTACGTCGTGAACGGTAGCGCTAATCGGTTCGCACGCGCAGCGTCGTACAGATTGGCGAACACGAACGAGTGATGGCGGCCGGACTAACGGGGTGTCACCGGGCCGGTAGCGTGGGGTGGGTGATCCGGTGGCGGCGTGCGGTGGTGACTGGTGTGGACCGCGAATGGCGCGGTTCCCTAGAGGTACATGTAACGGCCGCAGACGGGGAAATGTTCCGCGCGCTGGCATATCCAGGCCTGGTCGGACGCCCCGAAGTCGGGGACGAGGTGCTGCTGTCGGCGGCGGCCCTGGAGCTCGGCTTGGGGACCGGCGGCTACGCACTCATAGTAGCGATCCCGGCGCGGCTCCCTGAAGACGTTCCTCTCCAGGGACACATGGTGAAGGCCCGCTATACGCCTCTGCAGACCGTTGTAGACGGAGCCGAGGAGCGCTACCCGGAGTTGGCCACAGCATCGTCCCTGGACGGCATGCCGGTAGTCGTCGCCGATCTGCACTCAGCACTACCCGCGGTACTCGCCGGGATCCTCGCGGACCGCCCCTCCGCACGCGTCGCCTACGTGATGACCGACGGAGGCGCGCTCCCCCTGTGGTTCTCCCGGACGGTCGACGGACTCCGCTCGGCCGGGTGGCTGGCAGCCGGGACGGTCACGGTCGGGCAGGCGTTCGGCGGGGATCTGGAGTGCGTGACCGTGCATAGCGGACTGCTCGCGGCCCGGCACGTATTAGGCGCCGACATAGCGATCGTCACGCAAGGCCCGGGGAACCTCGGGACCGGGACCGAGTGGGGGTTCTCGGGAGTCGCATGCGGCGAAGCGGTCAACGCGACGGCGGTGCTCGGCGGACTACCGGTCGCTGCGCTGCGGGTGTCCTCTGCAGACGAGCGCGAACGGCACCGCGGAGTGAGCCACCACAGTCTGACCGCCTATGGAAAGGTCGCCTTGGCGCGCGCCGAAGTCGCCCTGCCGGACGTGGACGACGCCTTCTGGCGCGAGGCGGCTGCGCAGGCCGCGGAGTTGGAGCCGCGACACGCTGTGGTCCGCGTACCGGTCGACGGACTGGACGCGGCCTTGCGCTCGTCTCCGGTGAAGCTCAGCACGATGGGCCGCGGCCTGGACCAGGACCACGCGGCGTTCCTCGCCTCGGCGTGCGCCGGCCGGCTCGCCGCGACCAGGAAATTCTGACCCGATATCGGGCCACGTACCCACGGTTGTCAGCACTATGGGATGCTGCACTGCACACCTGAGACCGTGAGCCGGGGAGGGACGTTGGTCGTGGAAGAGAGCGTCGAAGCAAGCAAGGTCGACGACAAGCGCGTGACAACCGAACGCAAGCTCCGGGCGGTCCCCGTCCTGCTCCTGAGTTGCGTCGTGTTCGGCCTGGCGGCCGCGGCGTTCGCCTGGACGACGCTGCGCGTCCACGACCGCCAGATGTCGGCGGAGGCGAACGAGAAGGCGGTCGCCTTCCTGCTGGGAACGCCCGGCCTGCAGACCGCCGAACAACCGGCCGCCGGCGGCGGCTCGGTGACCGCGTTCTACTCCCCCAAGCTGCACCGCTTCGCCATCACCGGCCACGACCTGCCGGCACTCAGCAAGGGCAGCACCTACGAGTTCTGGTACCTCACCGGCACCGGCGCGGCCCCGAAGCCGGCCGGCGACTCACGCTTCGACGCCCCGCAGAACGACATGGTCGTGGTCTCGCTCCCGGCCGGCGCGGCCTCGCTGGAGGTATCGGTCGAGCCCTCGGGCGGCGCGCACACGCTGTCGGGGACGCCGATCGCGCACCTGCCGCTGCACTAGCGGTGTATCGGGCGACGCGTTTGCTCTGGTGATGTCTGGTGATGATTTGGCGATGTCTGGTGATGCTTGGTGATGATTTGGCGTATGCCAAGGTCGTCGGCCTGGCGGCTTCGCCAGATGATGTAGCGGCGGGCCATGCTGCGCTGTGCTGTTCCTTGCGGCTGTTCCTTGTGGCGGCGTAGCGCAGTGCGGCAGTCTGGTGCCTGGAGTGGTTCGGGGTGCGAATCTTCATGCGGGCTGGAGCTTGCGGGACAGGTTGCGGTTGGCCTGTGGGTTCTAGAAGCTTTTTACGGCCTTCGGTCATAGTTGTGCCGGTTCGGGGTTCGGGGTGGTGGGTGTGTTTGTCGGCTGCCGGTTCGCGCGTTCACAACCCCGCCGCACCTCAGGCCTCTTCAACACCGGCAAGTCAGAACAAGGGCAAGATCAACGGCACAGGCCAGATCAAGAGCAAGATCAAGAGCCACAAGCAAGGTCAAGGTCAAGGGCTGTGATGAAGGGCCGGGCCTCCGGCGGGCCTCGGCAACCTCAGGGAAACTAGCGCCAGTCCATCGGGTGGCCGGGTCAGTCTCAGCGGCTGCGGTTTGTGACGTGGTGCGGTCCGTTC
>NZ_JAAFYZ010000391.1 GCF_018274385.1 Catenulispora pinistramenti
GCGTGAAGCTGCCGCCGCTCTCGATCGGGATCTGCGGGCCGGCGAGGCTTTCGCCGCCGCCCTCCCCGCCTTCCTCCGGCTCACCGCTGTAGTACCAGTCGTGCGTGCCGGCGCCGAAGGGGTCCGGCTCGGCCGGGATCTCCGGGCCCAGCAGGGCCTCGCCGTCGCTGCCGGAGCCGCCGAACCCGCTGGCCGGCGGGTTGGTCAGGGACTCCGGGGTGACCAGGCGGGCCACCAGCGGGTCGACCTCGGGGGAGAAGACGGACGCCGAACCGTAGGAGCCGGTGCTGGTCCCCACCCCTCGGCGCTGGCGTTCCCGGGCGGCGTAGAGCGGGTCCTTGTTGGCCTCGGCCATCACCAGGGCCTCGGGGCGGCCCATGCCGAGCAGGATCTGGCGGACGTCGGCGGCCCGTGTGGCCTTGCGCGCTTGGACCCGGGACTCGATCTCCGTTCGGGTCCGGGAGACGAGCTGGTTCCGTGACGTGGGCGACATGCGACCCTCCGCCATCGTGGACAGCTCTGCCAGGTACCGGAACATCTCCTGGTCGGTCTCGGCCGTCACCCCTGCGTTCCCCCTGTTTCTCTTGAGGCCCAATACGGCGGCTGTGCCCTGTGAGGCACCCACATCCGTATCGTATGCGGGCGCTGTGATCGTCGGGACTCGACTACCGTTGTCTTTGATGCCCACCGAACACCCCGGCCATTCCGCGCGACCCGGCACCACAGGTGCACGGGCGATGACGCACGCCGCCAGCGCCGGGGCGGGCGGCGGCGCGTCTCAGGGTTCGGACACCGTCGGGGCTCGTGGGGGTGTCGGGGCGGTCGGCGTCCGTTCCGCCCCGGTGCCGCGCCGGCGCTCACTCGCCGACGAATTGCGTTCCTGGCCGGTCGAGCGGCTGGCGAATCTGTTGGCGGTGCGGCCGGATCTGGCGGTGCCGCCCCCGGCGTCGATCGCGGCGCTGGCGGAGCGGGCCTCGCAGCGGGCCTCGGTGGCGCTGGCGATGGACCGGCTGGACGCGTTCACGCTGCAGGTGCTCCAGGCGCTCGCGGTGTCGCCGGAGCCGGTGACCGCCGCCTCCACGGTCGCGCTGCTCGGCGTGCCGGACGACGGCACGGTCGCCGAGGCGATCGCCCTGCTGCGCGACACGGCGCTGCTGTGGGGGCCGCAGGAGGGACTGCGGCCGCTGGTCAACGCGCGGGAGGCGCTGGGCGAGAACCCGGTCGGGCTCGGACCGCCGCTGGCCTCGGCGTTGAACAACTCCTCGCCGGCCGGGATGCAGGAGTTCCTGCGCCGGCTCGGCCTGCCCGCGACCGCCGATCCGGTCAGCGCGGTCGGCTCGATCGCGGCGCTGGCCGCCGACCCGCCGCGGATGCGCGCGGTGCTCGACGCGGCGCCGGTCGGGGCCGAGGCGGTGCTGGAGAAGCTGGTTTGGGGGCCGCCGTTCGGCAAGGTCGGGGTGTCGGCTGATGCGGTGGATGCCGGGTTGGATTCCGCGCTGGACGTCGCGCTGCATCCGGGACCCGATGCCGTGCACGCGGTTCCGGCCTCGGTCCCGGCTTCGCAGGGTGCTGATTCTTCCGCTGTGACTTCGAACCCTGGCACCGGCCCCTCCGGCCCTTCCAGCCCCTCTGGCCCTTCCGAGTCCCCGCTGGAATGGCTCCTGGCCCGGGGCCTGCTCGGCCGCTGGACCGAGGACACCGTCGTCCTGCCGCGCGAGATCGCGTTCTTCTTGCGGCGCCACGTTTTCGGGACCGGCCTGCACCACGACTTGGCCGCCGATCCGCCGGCGATCGCGGTCACCCAGCACGACGTGCGACCCGCCGACGCGGCCGCCGGCGCCGCGGCGACCGCCGTGCCCCGCCGGGTCGAGGAACTGCTCGACGCCTGGGCCGCCGGACCGCCCGGCGTGCTGCGCTCCGGCGGCGCCGGCATCAGGGATCTGCGACGCACCGCCGCGCTGCTGGACGTGCCGGAGGAGGAGGCCGCGTTCCTGGCCGAGCTGGCCTACGCCGCCGGCCTGGTGGCCGCCGACCTGGCGTCCGGCTTCTGGCTGCCGACCCCGGCCTACGACCGCTGGCTGGACCTGCCGGTGGAGCGCCGGTGGGCGGAGCTGGCGGTGGCGTGGCTGGTCTCGGACCGGGCCCCCGGCCGGGTCGGGGCGCCGGACGAGCGGAACCGGCAGGTGGCGCCGCTGTCGGCGGAGGTGGCGTCGTGGGCGGTGACGGAGCTGCGGCGGGACCTGCTCGGCGAGCTGGACCGGCTGCCGAAGGGCGCCACCACCAGCCTGGACGCGCTGGTCGGCCGGCTGTTCTGGGAGCGCCCCCGGCGCAGCGGCCCGGCGGTCCGGAACCTGGTGGACTGGACGCTGCGCGAGGCGGTGTGGCTCGGCGTGGTCGCCCCGGTCCGCGGCGGCGCCGGCATCCTGGCCACCCACGGCCGCGCACTGCTCCTCGGCCTCCCGCGCGACGCACTGGCCTCCACGCTGGGCGCGGCACTGCCCGAACCGGTGCGCCACGTCCTGATCCAGGGCGACCTGACCGCCATCGCCCCCGGCCCGCTGACCCCGGACGTGGCGCGCGAGATGGCCCTGATCGCCGACATCGAGTCGGTCGGCGCGGCGACCGTCTACCGCTTCACGACCGCCTCGGTCCGCCGCGCCTTCGACGCCGGGCGCGGTGCCGACGACCTGCACGCCTTCCTCGCCGAGCACTCACTGCACGAGATCCCCCAGGCGCTGAGCTACCTCGTGGACGACGTGGCCCGCCGCCACGGCCGCATCCGCGTCGGCGCAGCGGTCTCCTACGTCCGGGCCGACAACGACGCCGCCCTCACCGAGATGCTGGCCGACCGCCGCACCGGCGGCCTGGGCCTGCGCCGGATCGCCCCCGGCGTGGCGGTGTCAGAGCTGCCACCGGAGGAACTGCTGGCGGGCCTGCGTGCCAACGGCTACGCCCCGATGGCCGAGAACGAGGACGGCAGCGGCGCGCCGGTGGTGGTCGCGACGTCGCGGGCGCGGCGGGCGACGTCGTTCCACCCCTACGCGGTGCAGCGGCAGGCGATGCCCGGGTCGGCGGCGGTGGTGGGATTGGCTGAGGAACTGGTGGCCGGCGGGTAGGGGCCAGCCGCCCGACGTGCCCAAAATGCCGTGCCGGTCCCGCTTCCGCTCTGTACCGTTCCGTCATGGCACGTGACGAGCGCGGGGTCACCCCGCAGAGCGAGGACTTCTCCTCCTGGTACAACGAAGTGGTCACCAAGGCTCAGCTGGTGGAGCGGGGTCCGGCGCGCGGCACCATGGTGATCCGACCGTATGGGTACCGGATCTGGGAGCTGCTTCAGGCCGACCTCGACGGGCGCATCAAGGACACCGGCCACGAGAATGCCTACTTCCCGATGCTGATTCCGGAGTCGTATCTCAAGCGCGAGGCCGAGCACGTCGAGGGGTTCGCGCCGGAGCTGGCCGTCGTCACCCACGCCGGGGGCAAGGAGCTGGAGGAGCCGCTGGTCCTGCGGCCCACGTCGGAGACGGTCATCGGGGAGATGATGGCCAAGTGGGTGACGTCCTACCGGGATCTGCCGCTGCTGCTGAATCAGTGGGCGAACGTCGTCCGGTGGGAGATGCGCACCCGGCTGTTCCTGCGCACCACCGAGTTCCTGTGGCAGGAGGGCCACACGGCTCACGCCGACGAGGCTGAGGCGATGGAGGAGACGCTGCGCATGCTCGACGTCTACGAGCGTGTCAGCCGCGAGATGGCGGCGATTCCGGTCGTGCCGGGGGAGAAGACACCCGGGGAGCGCTTCGCCGGCGCGGTGAAGACCTTCACCGTCGAGGGCATGATGCGCGACGGCAAGGCCCTGCAGAGCGGCACGACCCACTATCTGGGCACGAACTTCGCCAAGGCGTTCACCATCCAGTTCTCCAACGACGCCGGCCACCTGGAGCTGTGCCACACCACCTCCTGGGGCATGTCCACCCGCCTGGTCGGCGGCGTGATCATGACCCACGGCGACGACAAGGGCCTGGTCCTGCCCCCGAAGCTGGCACCGCACCAGGTCGTCATCGTCCCAATCGCCCGCGGCGAGCAGGCGCAGACGGTACTGGACGCGGCACGGGAACTGGCCACCCGCCTCAAGGCGGCCGGAATCCGCGTGCACATCGACGACCGGCCACAGCTGTCGCCCGGCTTCAAGTTCAACGAGTGGGAGATGCGCGGCGTCCCGATGCGACTGGAGATCGGCCCCCGCGACCTGGCAGCCGGAACCGCCCTGCTGGCCAAGCGACTGGGCAACGAGGGCAAGACCGCAATCGCCCTGGACACCGCCCCGGAAACACTGCTGACCGCACTGGACGACTTCCAAGCATTCCTGCTCCAGCGCGCGACCGACTTCCGCGAGTCACACACGGCCACCACGGAGACCTGGCAGGAGTTCACCACCGCCGTCGCCACCGGCTGGGCCCGAGCGCTGCACTGCGGCCGCCCGGAGTGCGAGGACGAGATCAAGTCCGAGACGGCCGCCACGCCCCGCTGCATCCCGCTGGATGGGCTGGCTGAGGCTGGGGTTTGTGTGCGGTGCGATGCGCCTTCGGCTTATGGCAAGCGGGTGCTGTTTGGTCGGTCTTACTGAGGCGAGGCGCTTGGGGTGGGGAGGAATGCGGCCCTGACGCGGGGATGTTGGGGCCGCAGGTTTGGGT
>NZ_JAAFYZ010000392.1 GCF_018274385.1 Catenulispora pinistramenti
CGCCGTAGCGGTCCATCAGTACCTCGCCGAGCCCACCTACTCGGCGAGGTACTGATGGACCGCTACGGCGTGGTGACGCGCGGCTCAGTGATGGCCGAACGCATCCCGGGCGGCTACGCGGGCGTCTACTCGGTACTGTCAGCCTACGAAGAAGCCGGCCGCGCCCGCCGCGGCTACTTCGTCGAAGGCCTCGGCGCCGCCCAGTTCGCCGCCGAGGGCGCCGTCGACCGCCTCCGCTCCCTGGCCGCCACCCTCGAAACACTCGAGAACCGCGAGCACGAGAGCATCGGCGCCGTCATCGACGAAAGCGTCCACAAACTGATGGGCACCCCGCACGAATACACACCCCGCCGCCCGAAGAAGGAAACCGAGCGCGTCGGCGCCCTCGTCCTAGCCGCCACGGACCCAGCCAACGCCTACGGCGCCGCCCTACCCTGGCCCGCACGCCCCGTCGGCGAAGACGGCACCCCCGCAACCGGCCACAAACCCGGCCGCAAAGCAGGCGCACTGGTGGTACTGGTCGACGGCGAGTTAGTGCTCTACGTCGAACGCGGCGGCCGCACCCTGCTGTCCTGGACCGAGGACCTGACAAACCTGCAACCAGCCGTGGACGCCCTGGCACTAACCGTCCGCGACGGCTGGCTCGGCAAACTGACCGTGTCGAAGACCGACGGCGAGGACGTGCTCTACGCCGGCCGGAACTCCGCGCTGGCGCAGGCACTGGCGGCAGCCGGATTCCGTTCAACGCCCTCGGGCCTACGGCTGCGGGGATAGGGGGCGCGCGTGGTCCAAGGCGCAGGACCCTTTGAGCCGATCGAGTGATGCACGGGAACGACACGCCCACACTTTTTCGTAGCTCTAAAAGGAGTCGTCGGGGAGCGCGGAGCTGTGGCTAGGGCAAGGGCAAAACAAGCAGACAGCACCCTGCCATCGGCGATAACGTTGCGACCGCACCCGGTGCGCAGGAAGCGGATACTTCTTCCTTGAAAGCCCGAAGGCAGGGGCCAACTCTGCCTCCCCGGTCCACGAGACACGGGGTATTGCTGGACCAGACGTCGAGCGCTGGGCCGGTCTCCGCAGCCTAACTCTTGATCTCGGGTGCCCTTCCAAACAGCCGCACACGCACAACACGCAGCCGTCGCCGAATTGCCACAGCAATCCGGCATCATCCGCCAGCACCTGAAGCCGGCCCGAACCCGGCCTCCGCCAGCAGCCACGGCCACACCAATCCGCGCGTGCCCGCCGGCGCCCACGAACGCGCTGATCGACTACCTAGCGGCAGCCACGCTGAGCAGCGCGCACCCAGCACCGACGCGTGCCTGGCGGCAGCCACGCTGATCCGCACATCTCTGCCAGCGGCCACGGACGCGCTGACCCGCGCGTGTCCGGCGGCGCCCACGCTGACCGGCACGTGCCTGGCGGCGGCATTGCTCGTCCGCGCATGTCCGGCGGCGCCTTACTGATCGGCACATGACTGGCAGCAGCTCTGCTCGACCACACGTGCTCGGCGGCGCCCACGCTGACCGGCGCATGCCTGGCGGCGGCCATGCCGACCGGTATATGTCTGCCGGCGGCCACGGCGCGCTGAGCGGCGCGTGTCCTGCGGCGGGTTCGCTGATCGGCGCGTGCCTGGCAGGAGCCCTGCTATCCGGTGCATGTCCTGCGGCGGCCACGGCGCGCTGAGCGGCGCATGTCCTGCGGCGGCCTTGCTGACCGGCGCGTGCCTGGCGAGAGCCTTGCTGACCTGCGCGTGTCCGGCGGCGGCTCCGGCGTTCCGTTCGAGCCCTGAGAAGCTCCAGTCCTGAAAAACCAAGCCCCAGCCCTGAAAAACCTCAGTCCCGAGAACCCCGTCCTGAGAACCCCCGAAGCGGAAGCGTCCCGCGTGCGGAAGCGTCCCGCGTGCGGAAGCGTCCCGCGTGATGTGGCGGTGTGCCACCGCCTCCCGGCCGCGCGCGATCTGCCGTCGATGCGCCGGGTGATCCGGATCTCTGCGCGTCAGCTCGCTGCCGGTTGCTCCCCTGAGCCCAGCGGCAGGCCGTCTTGGAACGGAAGCCCTAGTAGCTGCGCCACCACGCCGAGGTAGACCTCGGCCTCCCGGGCCAGTTCGGCGGCCTCGGCGTCGCTGACTGCGTTCGGCAGGCCGGCTTGGGCGGCGGCTCGGCGGGTGGCGCCGGAGGCGAAGTACGCCGCCCAGTCCGCCAGTTCCGGGGCCTCGCGGTAGAGCAGGTCCCAGACGCTGCGCGGGCGGCGGCGGGTCGGTGCGGCCGGGACCGCGCGTGCCGTCACCACGGCGGCCGAGGCGTGTAGCGCCGCCATGTGGGCGCCGCAGTAGCGGTCGTAGGGGTGTGCGGTTGTGACGGCCTCGGCCAGCTCGTGTACGGCCTGCTCGAACAGGTCGCGTGCGGAGCGGGAGGCGGGGCCGCGCCGGTGTCCGCCGGAGCCCATCGGGGGCAATGGCGGCGGATGGACTCGGGAGCTTGCTATCGGTCCCGTGTCCGGGCTGGTGAGTGCGGCGGGCATAGTTCCCTCCCTGTACTAGTCAGGGTCCACTGATGACATGTCGGACACTCGCCGGATGTCTCTTCCACAGTGACAGGCCCCACTGACAAAAACAGGTGTTCAAGCCGGGAAATCCCCGTGAACGGCGGTCGCGGTCAGTTCTCCGGGAATTTCAGCACCCGGCCCAGGTGCTCCGGCAGGCTGCTCAGCGACTCGGCGACCAGCAGCCAACCGCCGGAGGGGACGTCGTGGCAGAGCTGGAACACCTCCACGTCGCCGTTCCGGCCGACGCTGGCCCGCACGCTCCACAGTTCCCGCTCGACCTCCCGGTCCCGGCCGAAGACCAGGGTCTCGACCGTGCCCAGGTGCCGGTCGGTGCGCAGCAGTACCGAGGGGATCTCGCCGGAGTCCGCGCCGACCTGGATCCAGTGCGAGAGGACCTGGCGCACGCGGTACAGCTTGCCGCGCCAGATGAAGTGCGCCGGCTCACCGTGGCGGCGCAGTACGTCGATCAGTTCGTCGTCATCGGTGCTCACTGCGGCACCCGTCTCATCGTCATCGGTGCTCGCTGCGGCACCTGTCCCATTCGCACTCATCGCAGCCTCCCAAAGCCGCCACCTCATTCGTCCGAGCGCCCGGAGCGGCCACGGCCGGCCACGGGCTTCCCCTCCCGCGACCGCCCGGCGGGGCGGCCGATCCGGGCGTCGGACCATCATCGAATCTTTGTTCGACTCGAACCAGGCTACCCCCGCGGGCCACCCGGCCTCAACGGAATCAGGTCAAGACTCGCTCAAATGAGTGAATCGGCATTCGAACACCTGATCCGCACCAAGGCGCCGACCTGCGCGATGTCCCAGAAGAGCGGGTAACGGCGGCGGAGGGTATCCCCTCAACGCCGCCGCGACTCCGATGACCGCCGGCCATCTCCGCCGACCATCTCCAAGTGCCCGATCCGGTCCCGTTTCACGAACCTCTGCCGCCCCGTGCCGGCAGTGCCTCATCAAACGGGACCGGGTCTTCCCCCCATCAGCGACGCGCGGCCGGCCCGTGTCTCCCCGACACACCCACCGTGGCGCGGCCATCGCGTGCCGTCGACAAGTGTGGCGCATGGCACCGACATCCTCATGGGTATTACTACTCAGGTCCGGCCTGAGTACCTGCACAGACGTCGGACGACGGCCCGGACGGACTCTGTTACTAAATCGCAACACACAGAACACTGCGTCCCTGCAACTAAACCCACCCCCTCGAACGTCTATATGGATGATCGGATGTGCCGCCTCGTGCGGCCGCCGACGCACCCGGTGGGGGTGCCAGTGGGGGTAGGGAAGGCCTCTGGCCTTGGCGGGATCCGCGTCTGTGGGGGCGCGGGTCCCGCCCCTTTTTCTCCGGCCGGCTATCCGGACTCCGGCCCGATCGCGCCGAGCCACGCCGAGTCGCACCGAGCCGCACCGCGCCGCACCGCGGACAAGCCCCCGCACCGAGCCCGATTCCCCCGCAGGCTCCACGCATCTGGCTCGTTTAGTTCCCGCGCGGTCACCCTCACGGCCCACCCCGCTTTCCGTCACGCTGCGATCACGGCCCGCGATGGGGATGCTTTAGCCCGTGGGACGAAATCGACACCCGGCAACCGCCTCGCGCGCCCTGCCCGCGCCGTCTGTGCCGTCCACGCTGTCCGCCGACCCGCCGCCGGCCACCGAGACCGTCTCCGTCCTGGTCCCGCTCCTGAACGACGAACGCCGCGTGCTGCGGTGTGTGCGAGCGCTGCTGAGCCAGACCCGGGTCCCGAAGCTGGACGTGGTCTTCCTGGACGCGGGCTCCACGGACCTCACCCGCCGCCTGGTCCTCCAGGCCGCGATGGACGACCCGCGCCTGCGCCTCCTGATGGGGGCGCCGACCCCCCAGGGCTGGTGCGCCCACGCGCACGCCTGCGAACAACTGGCGGTCGCCGCACGCGGCAAGGCGATGGTCTTCGCGGACCCCGGCCTCGCCCTGGCACCCGGTGCGATCGCGGCGGCCGTGGCCGCCCTGCGCGGCCCCCGCCGCATGGACCTGGTGGTCGCCGAGGCACGCCGCCGCACCCCCGCCGATCGCACCCCGGCCGCCGGACCCCGCCC
>NZ_JAAFYZ010000393.1 GCF_018274385.1 Catenulispora pinistramenti
CCCGTCCCCCTCAACCCACCCGCACCGAAGAATCCCTAACCACCAGCTCAGTAGCGATCTCCACCGGCTTGTCCAGCGCCCCGTCCCCGGCCAACGCCGAGACCAGCATCCGAGCCGCCTCGGCCCCCATGTCCCGCAGCGGCCGTCGCACGGCGGTCAGCGGCGGGGCGGTGAGCGGGGCGTGCCCGGCGTCGTCGAAGCAGGCGACGGCCACGTCGTCGGGCACTGACCGGCCGAGCTGCGCCAGTAGCTGCAGGACGCCCGAGGCCGACAGGTCGTTGTGGGTGAAGACCGAGTCGAACTCGATTCCGTCGGCCTCGGCCCGGGTCACGGCCACCCGGCCGGACTCCCCGGAGTAGTCGCCGGGGAAGTGCGCCTGCTGCGGCACCGGGAACCCGGCCTCGGTGAAGGCTTCGGTGAAGGACTCGACCCGCTCGACGGCGCAGTCGTAGCCCTCCGGGCCGCCGAGTACCAGGGGATGGCGGCGGCCCAGGCTCAGCAGGTGCTCCGCGGCCTGGCGCGCCCCCGCGCGGTTGCCGCTGGCGACCACCGGCATCCGCGCGGCCGCGGTCCGGTCGCTGATCAGCACCACCGGCAGTCCGGCGGCGGCCATCCGGTCCACCGCGGGTAGCGTCTCCTCCGGCTCTATCACCAGTAGGCCGTCGAAGGCGTTGGCGTCGACGTGGCCCGCGAACCGGCGGAAGGAGTCGTCGCCGCGGTTGCGGGTGAACAGCATCAGCCCGTGGTTGCTGCTCTCCATCGCGTCCACTACACCCTGCATGACCTGCGCGATCCACGGCCGGGTGAGGGCAGGCGCCAGTACCCCGACCACCCCGGTGCGGCCCTTGGCCAGCGACACCGCCCCGGCGCTGGGCACATAGCCGAGCTCCTTGACGACCCGCCGGACCCGGGCCGCGGTGGACGCGTCCGTCTCCCCTTTTCCGTTGAGCACCCGCGACACCGTGGCCTTGCTGACCCCGGCCCGCAACGCCACATGGGCGATGGTGACCCGCATTCCGATCCCCCGTCCTCACTTACTAACCCCGGACAGGATTGTGGCACGGCGACCACCCGGCGTGTTCCCCACTGCGAAACCAGTAGCGGCGGGACCACCAACGGTGGCCCCGCCGCCTTTGATCAGGTACGGACGGATCAGACAGACGGATCAGGCAGACGGATCAGGCAGACGGATCAGTACGAGGTGGTGATCGTCACCCCGCTGAAGGCGGCCTGCCCGTACAGACTGATGTACTGGTACCCGGCCGGCGGGTTGCTGATCGTCAGGCTCTGCGTCGTCCCGCTGTTCTGCGAGCCTTGGGTGTACGCGCTCGGCGTGGCCCAGGTGCTCGGGTCGTACAGCAGATAGGCCGTCCCGGTCCCGCCGGCGGTGGTGATGGTCAGCGTCGAGGTGCCGGCCGGGACGTCGATGTAGAAGTAGTCGATCGCGCCGGCCGCGGCCGACTCGCCGGTCCGCGAGCAGTTCTGACCCATGACCCGGGTGTCCGGGTCGGTGCAGGTCTGGCTCGGCGGCGGCGTCCCGCCGGCCTGGCAGGCCCCGGCCGCGCACTGGTCCAGCCAGGTGTTGAAGTCGGCGTCGTAGGACGTGCCGATGGTCGTGCCGTAGAAGGTGTAGGCGCCCTGGTAGTCGCCGGCCCGGAAATCCGCCAGCAGCGTGGCGATGTCGGCGGGGTGCCGTTCCATCATGTAGCGGACGGCGAGGTAGCCCCAGGGATAGGTGCGTGTCTCGTCGCTGTTGTCATACGTGCTCTGCCACAGAGTGCTCAGCGCGTACCGGTGCGTCGCCGCCTCGCTGACCGCCTCGGTGTCGGTGACATTGCGGTAGCTGTACGAGACGTACTCGGCGACGCCCTCGATCCACCAGATGTCCGGCACCGTGGTCTCGGCGGCGAAGTCGCCCTTGGTGTCGTACTCGGCGTCCAGCGCGTGCGTGAACTCGTGGTTCAGGTTCCACACCCGGGCCACGAAGCCGTTGTCGGTGGCCCACTGGTACATGATCGAGCGCACGATGTTGTTCGGGTCGGTCGGGTCGCCGGTCAGCGTGATGCCGCCGTTGTTGGTGTCCACGCCGTAGATCGGGCCGGCGTAGGTCTGGTAGTCGGTGGGCGAGCCGAACACGGTCAGCACGAAGTTCTGGTCGTACTGGCCGGGGATCGGGCCGTTGTCGTGCACCAGCGTGTGGAAGTACGAGTACTGGCCCAGGATGCTGGCGCAGACCGCGCTGGTGTCCGCGGCGGTCAGCGCCTGGGACAGCACGGTGTGGTTGGCGTCGCAGTGCGTGGTCGTGGTGAGCACCGCGGCGGTCAGCTTCGTGGCCAGGTCACACACGTTGTAGTACGCGCAGTTCGCCTGGTCGTAGTAGTCGGCGTTGCCGGCCACCGCGACCCACAGCGGCGCCGTGGGACCGGTCATCGACGAGGCGGCGAGCAGCCCGTTCATCAGCGGCCGCACCTTCGCCTGCAGCGCGGTGTGCTGCACGAACCGGCTCATCTCCAGCCCGGCGTTGGAATCCAGGTAGGAATTCGCACCGCCGAGCAGACTGATGTGGTTCAGCGCGAAGCTGTTCAGCGTGTCGATGATGCTCGGGTCGGCGGTGACGGCGGTGAC
Source organism: Catenulispora pinistramenti (assembly GCF_018274385.1). Lineage (GTDB taxonomy): Bacteria > Actinomycetota > Actinomycetes > Streptomycetales > Catenulisporaceae > Catenulispora > Catenulispora pinistramenti. The sequence continues at coordinate 2,626 of NZ_JAAFYZ010000393.1, forward strand.
GAACGCCGGGAACTGGTGCCCCCGGAACAGCGGCGTGTAGACGTCGTTCACCGCGTTCAGCATCGTCGGGTACGCGTCGAAGGAACTGTTGTAGGCGTTCAGGATCTGCTGGTAGGCGCCGAGGTAGCGGGCCTGCTCGCCGGCACTGTCGGTGAGGATGACGGTCTCGCCGAGCACAGGTCCGTTGTTGTCGTTCACGTCCAGCGCGTGCGAATCGGCGAAGAACGCGTCCAGGCCGCCCTCGACTGCGGTGGCGAGCGCCTGGCCGTAGGCCGGGATCGAGCCGTTGCTGTAGTACTGCACGTAGTACCCGGCGCGCAGGAACAGCACGAGCTGCTGGACGCTGGTGGAGTCGTCACCGGGATAGCTCCCGGCGCCGCTCTGGTAGGACCCGGCGACGGCCTCCATGTTGGCTTCGCTGAAGATCGTGGTGGCGTCCGAGCCGGTGACGGTGAACAGGGTGTTGATGCAGTCGGTAGTCGAGGACTTGACGTAGTCCGCGAGGGCGCTGCCGGAACGGGAGTCGAAGTCCGCGGGCGTACAGGACTGAGTCGCCGTGGCCTTCGCGACCGATGACTGCTTCGTGGCGCCGGTCTTGGCTCCGTCGGCGGTGCTGCCGCCGATCGGCACCCGCGGTGCGAGATCCCCGACCGGCTTCGCGGTCTTCGCGACGGCGGGGCGACCGGTGTCGGTGGTGGTCGCCGAGCCGGTCGGCGACGGCGAGTTCGTGCTCTGACTTGCACTCTGATTCGCGCTCGGATTCGTGCTCTGGTTCTTGGTCTGACTCGGTGCGGCGGCGGCGTGGCCGGTCCGCGACGAGGCGGCGGCCGACGCGGTGCCGGTGGCGGTCACCCCGGCGATCGCCACCGCGGCCAGGGCCGCGGCGGCTATTCCGGGCAGGCGGGATCTGTGCCGGCTGAGCTGGGAGCGGCGCATCACTACTCCTTGATGGTTGGCGTGCGCCTCAGGGGGCATCGGACGAGGAGGCGCTGGACCGCAATCTGACAGCGCCACAGAGGACTGACAATGTGTTCGGGGGATAGGACTATGGCACGCGCGGCCATAACTCCAGCGTCGTTCCAGTTCAACAGTGCTATGTCACAGATTAATGACCGGTCTTGGTCTTGTAGGCGCCGGCGGCCCAGGCCTGGAAGTGTGCCGAGCGCGCGATCAGCGTCCGGTACGCCGCGGTCGCCGATCCGAACAACGCCTCCGCGACGTCGTCACCGAGCCGGTCGCGCCGCCACACCAACAGGTACCGGCACCACAGCGGCGTGCCGATCAGGGGTTTGATGACCACCCCGGGCAGCGCCCGCAGCGTAGCCTGCACCATCGAGATGCCGAGCCCGTCCGCGATCATCTCCTGGAGCTGCATCTGGTCGCCCAGGAACTCGTGCACCGCGGCCGGCTCGAATCCGGCCGTCTCACACGCGGCGTAGAACACGCCGGGCCAGCCCGCGCCGTCGTCCGGCGTCATGAACCACGCCTCCGAGGCCAGATCCGCGAGCGCCACCTCCACCCGCCGCGCCAGCGGATGCCGCGCGGGCAGCGCGACGAACGACGGCTCGGTCACGATGCCCCGGTGCGCCAGCCGGTCCGAATGCGCCAGTTCCAGGCTCGGGTAGTCGGCGGCGACCCCGGCGTCCAGGGAGCCCTCCTCCAGCTGGTCGACGATGTCGGCCGAGGAGTAGACACTGCTCACCGAGACGGTCAGATCCGGCAGCACGCCACGCAATCGCCCCACGAGCCCGGGCAGCATCGGCGTGTTGGTCGCCGCGAACCGCAGCGTCCGCCCCGCCCC
>NZ_JAAFYZ010000394.1 GCF_018274385.1 Catenulispora pinistramenti
CTACACGAGACACCCGCCATACCGCCCCGCAATACCGTCCCGCGCCCAGACTTCGCTTCTGCTCGGCGGCCCGGTCCCGCATCAACCCGATAGCTCCCCTCCAGCCGAGGGCCGGCGCCCTCCCCGGTGCCGGCCTGCCCTGCGATCGCCCGCTCCGTCCACTCACCCCCGGGCCACGAACCGCCGCCGCCCGATCACCACCGCCACCGTCAGCGGGATCGTCACCACCCCGCACACTCCGAACAGCAGCCCGAACTCTCCCCGGGACGCGGCGCCGCTTCCGAACATCGCTCCGAGTGCGCTGCCCACGAACAGTGCCGCCACGTAGAACGACACCGCGGTGCCTCGCGCGTGCGGTACCACCGAGGTTGCCCAGGTTTGCAGCGTCGAGTGCAGGAAGGCCCAGCCCGCTCCCAGCAGCGTCGCCACCAGCGCGTAGGTCGCCGTGCCCGGCGCCACGACCGCGCAGCCGTAGCCCACCACGACCAGTGCTCCGCCGATCGCGGCCAGGCCGTGTGCCGGTATGCGCCGCGTCAGGGCCTTCACCACGCGCGTGAATGCCAGCGTGCCCGCGCCGTACAGTGCCGTCAGTGCTCCGGCCGTGGCTGAGGACAGCCCCCGGTGCTCCAGTGCCGGTGCCACGAAGGTCAGGCCGCCCAGCAGGACTGCGCCTTCGACGATCCCCAGCGCCGTCACCACGTACGCGTACGGCGCGTGCAGCACCGCCCCGATCTGCTCGCGCAGACCGCCGACCTTCGCCCGCTCCGGCTCCTCGACCCCGCGCAGCAGCACCACGGTTGTCAGGGCCACCAATGCCGGCACCGCGAAGACCCAGCGCCAGCTCACCCAATGCGCCACGATTCCCGCGAACAACGCGGCCAGGCCACTGCCCAGCCCCAGTGCGGCCATCAAGTCCGCGAGCGCGTTGTGGCGACGCTCCGGCGCCACCGCGTCGCCGACGAAACTCAGCGATGAAGGGACCGCCGCGCCGAAGGCGAAGCCGGCGACGAAGCGGCAGGCACTCAGCAGCGCCAGTCCCGGCATTACCGCCGAGGCTAGACCGGCGATCGCCGCGATGGTCAGGGCCAACCGCACCACCCGTAACCGGCCGATCCGGTCGGACAAGATCCCCCAGACCGGCTGCGACAATCCGTAAGCGAGCGCATATCCGCTCGCCAATGTGACGACCGCGGTCAGCGGCTTATGCATGGCGGCGGCAATGGTCACCAGAATCGGCGCCACCGCGAACCGATCGAAGTTCGCTGTGAACGCCGCCACGGTGAGTGGCAGCGGCACCCGCATATCGGACTTGGTATCGATACGGCCGGTCTCAGTACCGGCGACAAGAGTAGTAGTCACCCCACGATGTTCCGGCTGAACCAGCCCCGAAAACCGGCCCTACCGCTGACAGTTCATCCGGTGACCAGAACTAATAGGCTGGCCGGGCCATGAACGACAACGACGCGCAGCGCCGAGCGCTCGGCGCCTTCCTCCGCTCCCGCCGCGAACGCCTCACGCCGGAAGCGGCCGGCCTGGTCCCGGCCCCCGGCATGGCTCCCGGCATGGCCTACGGCACCGGCGCTGGCACCGGCGCCGGCCAGGCCCCGAGCGATAGCGCCGCAGCACCGGCCGCCGCCCCGTCGAAGGCCCGCCGCCGCACCCCGGGCCTGCGCCGCGAAGAAGTCGCCGCCCTCTCCGGCGTCAGCGTCTCCTGGTACTCGTGGCTTGAGCAGGGACGCCCGATCGCCGCGTCGCGCCAGGTCCTCGACGCTCTGGCCGCCACCCTGCGCCTCACCGCCGCCGAGCGCCGTCACCTCTTCGAGCTCGCCGACGAGGCCGACGCCGCCTCGAACAACCAGGCGCCCGCCGACGGCTGTCCGGCGCTCGGCGAGCACCTGCGCGCGACGGTCGCGGCGCTGGCGCCGGTCCCCGCGTGCATCCTCGACCTGCACTGGGACCTGCTCGCCTACAACGACACCGAGGCCGCTCTCTACGGCGGCCTGGACGACCTCCCGCCGAGTCGCCGCAACATGATCTGGCTCTACTTCGGCTGGCCCGGGATGCGCACGATTCTCAAGGACTACGAGGCCGAGGCCTGGTCCGTCCTGGCCCAGTTCCGCGCCTCGGCCGACCGGCATCTCGCCGACCCGCGCTTCGCCGAGATCATCGCCGACGTCTCCACCGCCGATCCCGATTTCGCCGCCCGCTGGAGCCGCCACGACATCGCCGCCTTCACCCCGGCTCTCAAGCGCTTCACGCACCCGGAGTACGGCCCGCTCACCTTCCGTCAGACCAAGCTCATCGCGGCTGAGAACCCCGACCTGCACCTGCTCGCGCGCCACCCCGCGGACCCGTCCACCAAATGCGCGTTGGACGCGATCGCCACGCTGCGAGAAAAGCAGCAAGATACGTAGCGGAATACGTAGCAGGAATCGCGTCCAACGCGCTTAGGAAAACCCTAGGCGGCGTAACCAGAAAGCAGAATGAGAATCAGACCTCTGCGGCCTGCTTCTGTCGCCGATAGTGATCCCGCCAAATCAACCGATAGACCGGAATCACCCGAGGTACCGAGCGCAACCCGGGAATGAACGGCAGCAGTACCAACACCGCCCCGACCACGCCCATCGTCCCCCACACCAGCGCATCGCCGTTACCAGAGGTCTTATACGGCGAGATCTGGTACCAGAACGTGTAAGGCGCCAGCCAAGGCTGCCCGGGGAAGTTGTTGACCTCGTTCATCATCCCCCACTGCGTCCCGGCCAGATGCTGCGTCTGCGCCTCGGCGGCCAGGTCGCTGCCGTCGGCCAGGAACATCAGCGGCAGCGTGTAATCCGAGTGGTAGAAACCGTTCTCGGACATCAGCTGCCCCTCCAGCGAACCGGCCTGCGCCTGGTTCAGCAGCTGCGCCAGCATCAGCGGGACCGGGCCGTAGCCCCCGGCGGCCACCTTGGTCGGGTCCCCGCCGGCCTTGCCCAGCGCGGTGGAGTACGAGCCGGTCCACGTCCCCTGCTGCTCGTCGCTCGCCGCCTTCCACGTGCTGATCGCGGCGGTCACCTCAGGGTTCTGCGGAACAGAATCCAGCGGCTTCATCACGAACGCGTCGACCGTGTCGATCGGGTGCGTGACGCCCGCCATCCGCGCGATGTGCAGCGGTCCGAGCTGCTGCCCCGCGGCGGCGGAGTTGTACGGCGGCCCGTACCCGGCGGTCGTGCTGCTGCCGTCGAGTTCGGCCAGCGCGGTGGTCGTGAAGTCGCCCGGGTCGTTGTTCGCCCAGGCCGCGATCGTCATCGGCTTCACGTCCGGGGAGGAGAACGCCGCGGCCAGCACGACGGTCAGCACGACCACCGCGACCAGCGCGATCACGAACTCCTTCACCAGGTCGTACGGCCGGGACCCGAAGGTGTACGGATCCGGCTCGGCGTGCGGGCGGCGGCGGCTCATGCCTCCACCTCCTCGGCCGAGTCCGGCAGCCCCGAGTCCGGCAGCCCCGACGCCGGCAGTCCCGACGACGACGCAGCGTCCCGCAACGCCAACGGCGGCACCACGCCCCGCCGCCGCACCAGCAGGATGTGCAGCGCCACGACCACCGCCACCACCAGCGGCAGCAGCGCGACGTGCCAGATCAGCATCTGGCCGAAGTCCATGGTGTTGAAGTACGCGCCGACCCCGATCGAGTTCAGCCCGTCCTTGGCCTGCGTGGCGATCCACTGCGAGTCGAAGTTCTGCTGGATCAGGTACCCGGTCAGCGCGGTGAACGCCGAGGCGCCCAGCGCGATCACGCCGGTGATCCAGGTCAGCGCCCGCTTCCCGCGCCAGGCCGCCATGAAGAACTTGGCGATCAGGTGCACGGACATGAACGTCATGAACAGCTCCACCGACCACAGGTGCAGGCTGTTGACGAAGTGCCCGGTGCCCGACACGTGCCACCACGTCGCCCCCTTCACGGCGAGCACGGTGCCGGTGCCGACGACCGTCAGGAACGCCGTCAGGCTCAGCACCCCGAAGACGTAGATCCACGACGCGACATACGAGGGCTGGGTGTCAGGGAGCAACTGCTCCGGAGGCATCGCTTCGAAGATGCGACGCCGCAGCGCGCCGGTCCATCCACCGGCGGGCTCCGGATCCGGCATCGGCTCCGGATGCGTGGTCTCCTCGATCAGGTCGGTCATCGCCCGTCCCGTCCCTTCGGCTTCGGGAACGGCACGAACAGCGCGGCCAGGAACGCCACGCCGATGAGCACGATCATCACGATGTTGGCGGCGGAGATCTGGACGATTCCCCAGTGCAGGTAGTGCCCGTGGCCGTTGAGGTTCACGGGTGGTGCGAACGCGGGGTGGGGGGTGGCTGGTGCGGCGGCGAGTGCGGTGGTCACAGGTGTCCTCATCGAGTGCGAGCCGCCCGAT
>NZ_JAAFYZ010000395.1 GCF_018274385.1 Catenulispora pinistramenti
CCCCATGACGACCACCACGGTCCCCGCCTCCCCCACCGCCTGGTCGGCCTCGGAAGTGTGCCGGGTCACCGTCGCCGGCCCGGCCAAGCGCGCCGACCTGGCCGTTCCGGTGACCGCCACCGTCGGCGAACTCCTGCCCCTGCTCCTGCGGCACACCGTGGACGGCACGGACCGCGACGGCGCCTGGGTGCTCCAGCGCCTCGGCGGCCCGCCGCTGGACCCCGGCGCCACCCCGGAGTCACTGGACCTGCACGACGGCGACATCCTGTATCTGAACCGCGAGGACGGTGTCCTGCCCGAGATCTCCTACGACGACCTGGCGGTCGGCGTGGCGCAGACCGTCGGCGCGCGCCGCGACCAGTGGCGGCCGGTGTTCACCCGGCGGCTGCTGATCGGGGCGGCCGCGGTGCCGCTGGCCGGGATCGCGGTACTGGCGCTGGGGCTGGCCTCGCGAGCCGGGCAGGTGGTGGCGCTGGCCGGCACGGCGCTGGTGCTGGCCGGGGCGGCGGCGCTGGTCAGCCGGCTGCTGGACGATCGCGGCGCCGGGCTGCTGACCGGACTGAGCGCCTGCGGCTTCGCGGTGCTGACCGGGCTGGCGGCCCGGCACGGGCTGGCCGGGGTGCTGGGCCCGGACTGGCGTGACCTGCAACTGGCCGGGGCGTGCGGGGCGTTCGTCGCCGCGGCGGTGCCGGCCGGCGGCTGGCTGCCCATCGACCCGTTCGGGGTGATCGCCGGGACCGGGTTCGCCTCGGCGGTCGGGGCGGCGCTGGCCGCCGGACTGCACTGGGACGCCACCCGCGCGGCGGCGGTGCTGGCCGCGGTTCTGTTCGTACTGACGATGAACGTGCGGTTCGTGCTGCGGGCCGCGCACCTGCGAGTGCCGCAGCTGCCCCAGTCGGCGGCGGAACTACAGCAGGACATTGAGCCCGCCTCAGCGCGGTCGGTGCAGCGCCGGGCAGAGACCGCGATCAGCTTCCTGAACAGCCTGTACATATCGGCCTCGCTGGTGTTCACGGTGGCGATCGTGCTGCTGGCCGACGGGAGCGGTTGGGCCGGCCGGACGCTGGCCGGGGCGCTGTCGGTCGCGGTGCTGCTGCGGGCCCGGTCGCTGACCCTGGCCTGGCAGCGGGTGCCGCTGACGGCGGCGGGGTCGGTCGGCGCCGTGGCGGTGCTGCTGCTCCCGGTGCTGCGGGGCTCGGCGACGGCGCACGGGGTGGCGATCCTGGTGCTCGCCGTGGCCTCCGGAACGCTGCTGGCGCTGGCCCGGCGGCCGGCCGCCCAGCGCCTGCTGCCGGTCTGGGGCCACCTGGCCGATCTGCTGGAGACCTGGACGGCACTGGCGGTACTGCCGATCCTGCTCCAGTTCCTGCACGTGTACGCCCGGATGCGCGCGCTGGCCGGCTGACGATCGGCGCGACCGGAACGACGGAACGACGGAACGACGGACCCGACAAGGGCGACCAGGACGACAAGGACGGCTGAGGGGAATCGACGATGCAGAGCCGCCGCGATCACATCCACGCGTATCAGTTCTCGGCCAGCCGGCTGGTCCATGCGGTCACCTCCGGCGATGTCGGGGTCGGGGACATCCCGTTCCGACGGGCCCGGTTCGGGACCCTGCTCGGCGTGGCCGCCACGGTGTTGCTGTGCGGCGGCTCGGCGGTGTACGGGCTGATCTCGCCGGTGCCGAACACCGCGTGGCGCACGCCGGGTTCGGTGGTCGTGGACGCCGACACCGGGACCCGGTACCTGGTGGTCGGCACGACGCTGAGACCGACCGCGAACTACACCTCGGCGCGGCTGCTGGCCGGGGCGACGGCGAAGGTACAGGTCGTCGCGCACAAGCTGCTGGCGGCGATGCCGGTCGGGCCGGTGATCGGGATCGCGGGCGCGCCGGCCACGCTGCCCGCCCCCACGGCGCTGCTGGCCGGGAAGTGGGCCTTGTGCGTGCGGCCCGGCGACGATCACAAGACCGTGCTGGACCTGAGTCCGGACACTGACGGGACACCGGCGCCGGTACAGCGCCGGATGCTGGTCGCCGGGGCGGCGGACGGGACCGGCAGGACGCCGGAGTACGTGGTCTGGGACGGCGTGAAGTTCCCGGTGCCGGACGTGGCGACGCTGACCGCGCTCGGGATGGGCGACGTGGCCGCGCTCCCGGTGAACGATCAGTGGCTGGCGGCGGTGCCGACCGGGCCGGCGCTGAGCGCGGCCGCGGTGCCCGGGGCCGGAACGCCGGGTCCGCGGATCGGCGGCAAGGACAGCAAGGTCGGGCAGGTGTTCCTGGTGACGGCCGCCGGGGTGGAGCAGTACTACGTGTTGCGGACGGACGGGCTGGCGCCGGTGTCGCGGACCGAGGCGGCGCTGCTGAGCCTGACGGCGCCCCCGGAGCCGGTGACGCCGGCCGACGTGGCGGCGACGGCGGCGTCCCCGGACTCGTCGTTGTTGCACAGGCTGCCGGACGTGCTGAGCGGGGATGTGTACCGGACGGAGGGGCGCGCGCTGTGCGCGGTGCAGACATCGTCGACGCCGCCGGCCGACGGCGGGCCCGCCACGGATCCGCCGGCTCCGGGCGGGATCGTGGTGGAGAGCGCGGCCGCGCTGATGACGGGTCCTGACGTACTCGTGCCGGCCGGGCAGGGGATGTTGGTGCAGCCGCCGGGTGACGCCGCCAATCCGCTGGCCGGCCAGCTGCCGACGTATCTGATCGCCGGCGGCGGCCTGCGGTATCAGGTGGTCGGGATCGGGGCGGCCGGCGCGCTGGGGTTCTCGGGACTGGTGCCGCACACGGTGCCGACGCAGCTGCTGGCGTTGTCGCCGGCCGGTCCGGACCTGTCCGTGGCCGCGGCGCAGAAGGATGTGCCATGGGGATCGGGGTGACCAGGCACCCGGAGCGGCCGGCCTCCGCGGTGCTGCCGCTGCGGTGCGCGCGGGTCGGGTCGGCGCTGCTCGTGCACGACGGGATCGAGGTGGACGCCGCGACCCGGGCGTTCGCCGAGCAGTTGGCGGCCGAACCCGGCCGGACCGCGGTCGTCGCGGACGTGGACCCGGGGACGCCGCCGACGTCCTGGGAGACGGTGGCCGAGGCCATCGCCACGGCCGAGGGGACGCCCCGCCTCATCCCGAGCCAGCGAAGCCGGATCTCCACGGTGCCGGCCGGGATCTGGCTGGCCGAGCGGATCGGCCGGGAGGTCATCGCGCACGAGGGGCGGGCGTCCACCGCGGCCGACGGCGCGTTGTTCGTGCCGGCCGCGGCCGGGCGGGGCTGGCTGCGGTTCCTGCCGGGCATCGAGGAGCCCGTGGTGTTCTCGCGGCGCTTCCCGACCCCGGCCTGGGAGGGTCCGGCCTTCACCGAGGCCCGGGTGCTGGCCGAGGACCTGGTCGCCGAGCCCGTGCCGGCCGGGGTGTGGATCCACGCCGCCGCGGAGTCGGAGCGGTCGCGGGTGTATCGCAAGTGGCTGATCACCGGGCTGCCCGGCTCCGCCGACGCCCCCCGGGCCGTCATCGGCCACCCCGGCGCGGCCCCGGTCCCGATCGGGCGGATCGCCGCCTTCTGGCACCGGCTGCCGGGCCCGGCCCGGCCGGGGGTCCGGTTCGACGCCTTCGGCCCGGTCCAGACGCTGTCGGGGCAGCCGGTCGGCGCGGACTTCGGGCAGCAGCTGGCCGATCTGCTGGGCACGACGGTGCTGACCGGGGTCGGGGTGCGGGTGCGGGTCGGACCGCGCGATGTGCGGGTGTTGCTGCCCGAGGGCGCCATGTCCTGGACGCCGTATCTGACGGAGGTGGCGCACCAGCCCCGCAAGTACACCGGCGGCGTGGCCGCCGGGCCGGATCCGGTTCGGGCCAGGTCGCCGATTCCGGGGGTGGCGGAGCTGGAACCGGGGGTGTTCCGGTTCTCGCCGGAGGCGGTGCTCGAAGTCACGCAGAGCGGGTTGTGGCTGCGGCCTCCGGGGGCGGCGCGAAGCGCGGCCGACACGGCGATGCGCAGTCGTCCCCCGCAGCCCGAGACGGCCTGGCTGTGGTACGAGCCGGGCCTCGGCGACCTGGCGGGGCAGGCGCGGTGGCGGCTCGGGCCGGGACAGCAAGCGCTGTTCCAGCTCCGAGAGGCCGAGCCGGTCGATCAGCGCACTGAGATCGATCCGGCCGGGATCACCGAGACCGCCGGGCCGACGGCGCCGGTCACCGAGACGGCCGGACCCCGGGCGCTGGCATCCAGGCCCGAGGTCGCGGCCGGGCTCGATGTCGCACTGGCCGGGCCGGCCGAAGCCGAAGCCCAAACCGAAGCCGAAGCCGAAGCCGAAGCCGAAGCCGAAGCCGAAGCCGAAGCCGAAGGAGCATACGACGACGCGCCGGACCCGCACGCCCCGGCCGAGTCCGGCG
>NZ_JAAFYZ010000396.1 GCF_018274385.1 Catenulispora pinistramenti
GCGCCGGCATCCCGGATGCGCAACCGGGTTCTCACTGGCCACGAATAGCGCAGGTTTGAAAAACCGCCGCTTCACCAGTCATCTGGCGGCAGGCGGCGGAGAACGTCGCCGAGTCCCTGACCCGCGGCATGCGGGTGATCGTCTCCGGACGGCTGCGCCAGCGGTCGTACGAGACGAAGGAGGGCGAGAAGCGCACGGTCGTGGAGCTGGACGTCGAGGAGATCGGCCCGTCGCTGAAGTACGCCACCGCCAAGGTCGCCAAGGCCAACCGGCCCACCGGCCAGAACGGAGGCGGCGAAGGCGGCTGGAACAGCGGCGGCCGGCAAGGCGGCGGCTGGAACGGCGGCGGCAACGCCGGCGGCAATCAGGGCGGCGGCCGGCAAGGCGGCCGAGGCAACAGCGGCGGCCGGAACTCCGGCGGTGGCAACGATGCCTGGGCCTCCGGCGACAACGGCGGCTGGAGCGGGCAGCACGATGATGACCCGCCGTTCTAGCAGACAGCACCCCACAACTTCACACACTGATACCGCGGGCCCTGGACGAGATCACTCGTCCGGGGCCTTCGTCACTTCCCGCCCCGGCGGGCCCGACCTGAACCCCTGACTTGCGTTGAAAGGTACCCGCTGATGTCCGCCGATCCAGCCCTGGACCGAATAGCCGCCTGTTTCGAGAACTCCCTGCTCTACGCCAGCCCCGCCGCGCAAGAGTTCTTCGGCACCACCACCGACCGGTTCATCACCGCCCAGTTGAAGGTGTTCGACGGCGACCCAGCGGAGCTGGGCGCGGTGTTCCTCAACATGTACCGGGAGATCTGCGGCCTGGCCAACCCGCTGTCCGCCGGGATCCTGGCCCCGTCGCTGGGACCGGAGCAGATCCTCACCGGCCTCCAGTTCTACCTCGCCCACGGCGGCGTCCAACTGTACCTGCGCCGCCACCCCGCCGCCCAGCACAGATAGCGAGCCACCCTGTTGACCACCATCACTACCCCTGCGGTCGACGCCGATCGGTACGCGCTATCCGTAGGGAACTCCGGCATCTGGATCGTGTGCCAGGAATGCAGCGGCGACGACCAGATCGTGGGAGTGCTGTCCGACCACCGCGTCCGACACACCGCCGTCCAGGCCCTCATGGCCGAACACGACACAGACCATCACCACCCCGCCGAGCCGCAGTGCATCATCTGCGCCGCCGAGCCGGTGTGGAACGGCCCGCCGATCACGGCACCGATCAGCGCGCCGCCACCCGTCGAAGGGCTGTGCATCGGCTGCGCGTTCTGGGTGACGGCCGTCAAAAGCCGCTTCGCCCCGGGACGGCTCCTGGACCGCACCGCCACCGGCGCACCGGTCGCCCGGATCGACGGTCGGCTGTACACCATGGAGCCAGACCCGCCACGCGGCACAGTGGCCATGCGCGGGCACGGCGGGAAGACCTTCACCATCCGGTACTTCACCGGCAAGGCCGTCACCGGCAGCAACCTGTGGGACTGCGGCGAGATCCCGGCCCGCTGGCGCCCGCTGCTTCCCGACAACGCCGTCTTCGGCCGCGAACCGGATCCGCAGTGACCGGCTCCGGCAGCCCGGCACGACCAGCCGAACCGAGCGACATATCCCAGCGGCCATGCCCGATCCCACAGGGCATGGCCGCTTCGCATTTCACCGCGCCGTGCCGCTCGATCAGCCCGGTGTGCTTCACCATCGAACTCCCGCCGGCGCTGGTGCTGCTGACCGCCAACGACCGGGCGGCACATTGGGGCCGGCGCGCCGCCGTCACCGGCGGCATCCGCGTCGCCGCCGCCACCCTGGCCCGAGCCGCACGGATCCCGCCGTCAGAGCAGGCGTGGATCACGGTCGTGCTGCACCCGCACAACCGGCGCCGCCTGGACCCACACAACTGGGGACCCAGCGCGAAAGCAGCGATCGACGGCCTAGTGGACGCCGCAGTCCTCCCCGACGACGACTGGCGCCACCTGATCGCCGTCACGTTCCTGCTCGGGCCGACCCGGCCCGCCCGGCAGCTGGCCCTGCACATCACCCCAGTCGCCGCACACGACGCGGCGCCGACACCATCCCGTACACGAAAGGCACCTTCGCCATGTCCGGCATAGGCAACACCACCACCCACATCCAGACCCTGCGACGCGCCATCGACGCCGCCGAACGCCAGGCGCTGGCCCCGCACAGGCTCACCGTCGCCGGGTTCGAACTGCTCGACCTCCTGTCTCGCGACCCCGGCATCTCCGCAGTGTGGGCCGCAGCCCGAATAGGCGTCACCGCCCAAAGCACCGGCACCGTTCTGTTCCGCCTGTCAGAGGCCGGACTGGTCACCAGGGAGATCACCAACCGTGTCGGGCGGCCGGCTGCGATCCGCCCGACCCCGGCCGGACACAAGGTGCTGTTGGCCGCCCGCGAGGTGGTCGACGAGGTCGACGACCGGTTCACCGCCGCGATGCGGCCCGGCGAAGTCGGCGAGTTGGACCGGCTGCTCGGGGTGGGCCTGGCTGCGTTCCCCAACGAGCGCCTGGACCGTATACGCGCCGGCGCCGTGCCCGCCACATCGGCAGGAGCCACAGCATGAGCACCGGCGACATAGCCCTGTTCGACTTCGAAGGGCGGCAGGTCCGAGTCATCATCCGGGATGACCAACCGTGGTTCGTCGCCTCCGACATCGCACGCGTCCTGGGCTACGCCGACCCCAACGACGCCGTCGCCCGCCACGTCGACCACGACGACATCTCCAGCGAGAAGATCAACACCGCTTCTGATCTGCAAGATCCGGTGATTCGCCGGATCATCGCCGTGAACGAATCGGGGCTGTACAGCCTGATCTTCGGCAGTAAGCTCCCCGCCGCCAAGGCGTTCCGACGCTGGGTCACCGCGGTTGTGCTGCCCACGATCCGCAGGACCGGCGGGGTATTCATCGCTCCGGACTCCTCACTCGCGCACGCGATCGCCACCGACCCGACCGCCGCGCTAGCGATGGCCGCCAACGTCCTCGGTATCGCCCAGCAGCTCCAGGAACAGAACCAGGCGCTGGCCGACAAGAACACCGAGCTGGTCGCAGAGCACGTCGTGATCGCGCCGAAGGCCGCCGCCTACGACGCCTTCTTCGACAGCGACGACACATGCAGTGTCCGCGATGCCGCCCGCATGCTCCGGCGACTGTTCAGCATCGGCGAGAACGAGCTGCGCGATCGGATGCGCCGCAGGTGGCGCTGGGTCGAGGTGCATTCCACCGCAGCCACCGCCTACGCCACCGGTCGCGGCTACATGGTCAACCACACCCACGTCAACGAGTTCGGGCCCTGCCCCTCATCTGGACGGCTCACCGCCAAAGGCTTCCGGCGACTGGAGGCCAAACTCCGCAAGGAACTGCCGCCCGAGCGGCACCTCCAGCCGACACCATCCCAATCCTGATCCGCTGACTGTCTAACGCACCACCTTCCACCGGCCCGTTTCGCCGGTGGGCGGGGCGGGCCCTCCTCTTCTCCAAAGGACCTGCCTTGACCACCACGAAGACCGCTGCCCTGCCGAAGGCGCTGGCCGGCATCACCCACGAGATCATCATGATCACCCCGGCGATGGCGGAGCAGCTGCTCGGGTACAACGACTCCAACCGCGGCCTGCGCGATGGCGTCACCGCCGCCTACGCCCGCGACTTGACCGCCGGCCGCTGGGACTTCAACGGCGAAACGATCAAGATCGCCGACGACGGCACCCTGATAGACGGGCAACACCGCCTGGAGGCGATCGTCCGCTCCGGCGTCGCCGCCCCGTGCCTGGTCGTCACCGGCCTGCCCCGCACCGCCCAGAAGACCATCGACACCGGCGCCCGCAGAACATTCGGCGATGAACTCGGCTGGCGCGGTGAGAAGCACGCCAACACCTTGGCCGCAGTCCTGCGGCGCATAGTGCTGTGGGAGGCCGACTACCGGCTCAAAGCCGGCCGGTTCCGCCCTTCTGAGGCCGAGATGGACGCCGCTCTGGAGGCCCACCCCGACGCCCGCAACTCCGCGGAGTTCGGCGACAGCAAGGGCTCCGCCGCGGTGCTGTCTGCCTCGCAGATGGCCTTCGCCCACTGGCTACTGACCCAACGTGATGCAATGTCCGCCGCCTGGTTCATGGACCGGCTATGCGATGGCATCGGCCTTGGCCCCGGGCACCCGGTGCTGGCACTTCGCGATCGGATCCGCCGCGAACGGGACGCCCACCGCGGCACCATCGGCGCTGAGATCGCCCTGGCGCTGGTCATAACCGCCTGGAACGCCGTCCGCAGCGGCAACAGCGTGTCGAAGATCCAGCTCCCCAAGGGGGGCTTGAGCGCGGAGTCGTTCCCCACCCCACGGTGAGCCC
>NZ_JAAFYZ010000397.1 GCF_018274385.1 Catenulispora pinistramenti
GGGGTCGGGTGGGCGGTTGGTGGTGTGCCGGCGTTGCTAGTCCGTCATGGCTTCGGGGGCGCCCAGCAGTCTTCGTGTCAGTGCGTGGCGGGAGCCGGTCAGGACGTCTAGTGCTGCGTCCAGGTGGTTGGCGCTGACTCGGAGGCCGGTGGCCGGGATCTCGGCGTGGTTTTGATTCTCCAGGGAGATGAGTGTGGCTCGGCGTATCAGTTCTTTGATGAAGGAGGCGGTGACTCCGGCTGTTCGCTCGATCAGGGTGTCGGCGTCGCTGAGGTCCAGGTCCAGGCCGCCTCGGTAGAGGTCCAGGAGGCGGGCTCGGCCTGTGGCGTCGGGGAGCGGGACTTCGACTGCGTGGTCGACGCGGCCTGGGCGCATTGCCAGTGCCGGTTCCAGGACGTCTACGCGGTTGGTGGTCAGGAGGAAGGTGACGTCGGCGTCGCCGTCGAGTCCGTCCATCTCGTTGAGTAGTTGGAATAGGAGCGGGGTGGCGTTCATGTGGTTCGAGCGGTCCTGGGCGATCAGGTCGACGTCTTCGACCACTACCAGCGCCGGCTGGAGGGCGCGGGCGATCTCGCAGGCCTGGCCGATCAGTCGGAGGGCGTTGGCGGTGAGGACTATGACGGTGGTCTCGGGGAGCCGGCTCATCAGATATCTGACGGTGTGGGTTTTGCCGGTTCCGGGTGGGCCGAAGAGCAGGACGCCGCGCTTGAGGTGCTGGCCGTGGGCCAGGAGGGCGGCTCGGTGCCGGTTCACGCCCAGGATCTGTGCCTCGATGCCCTCCAGCATGCCGGGCGGGAGGATCAGCTCCTCGCGGGTCATCACCGGGCGCTCGTGGAAGGACAGGACGCTTTGGTGCGGGCCGAACATCTCGGCGCCGAACTCGATGACGTGGCCGCGATAGACGCTGACCTCGACGGCCAGGCGGCGGATCTCGGCGGCGGCCTCGCGGGCCAGGGCGCGGTCGGAGCAGGCGATCTCCAGGCTGACGTCCGGCTGCGGGCCGCGCTGTTCGGTGCCGCGCAACAGCAGGACCAGCGGCGGGCGCGGGTCCTCGGTGCGGTCGCCGTCGTCGGGGCCGTCCACGCCGTCCACGAGGTACAGCCCGGCCTGGACGCAGGTCCGGGTCTGCTCGCCGGGACCGCTGGGCTGGTCGGTGACCGACACGCCGCCGACCGCCATGCCCTGCGTGCCGGAGTGGTGGAAGAGGTCTGACAGGCCGAAGCTGCGGTGCCGGAAGCCGGCGATGCCGACCAGGCGGAACGGCGCGCCGTTGCGGGCCAGCCAGCGGTCCACGGCGCCCTGGACGTTGACGTGCTCGTAGGGCGCCCAGGTCACCGTGGTGACGGGTATGAGCGCGGCCTCGGGGCCGAGGTGCGCGGTGAGGACTTCGGTGAGTCCCGGGGCGGCGTCCGGGTCGGCGTCGGCGTTGGCCTTGCCGACGGTGATGGTGGCGACCTGGGAGCCGGACGACATCGGCAGTGATGACATGGGATCCACCATGCCAGTGGATCAGGATGCTGAACTAGAGGCGGCGGGCGGCTTACGCGCGGTTGACGGCCCGCGCGACGCCGGCGGCGATGGTGGTGGCGAGGATCCAGCCCGCGGCGGTGAGGAGGTAGGCGAGCCATTGATAGCCGCCGGTGGCGGTGTAGGCGTGGCCCTGGCCGAAGTTGATGACCGGCAGCAGCAGGTCCAGGGAGTAGATCAGGGCGTTGAAAGGCGGAGCCTTGTCCGGGCCGAGGGGCACCGGGTGGTGCACGCCGAACACGACGCAGCCGGCTATCAGCAACGCGGCCAGCCAGCCGAGGGCACGTTCGGGACGGTATCCGTAGCCGACCGTGGCGTCCTGCACGAAGCCCCACGGACGGGCGGCCAGCGAGAGGGTACGGCGCCGGGCCCGCTGCTTGGCGAGCAGGACGCGGCGCGCTTCGCCGTCCAGGCCCTGGCGCCGATAGACGGTGGCGAGTTGCTCGTAGGGGCCGGGACGGTAGCCGCCGGACTCGCGCGCCAGCCACGCGATACGCGCCGCGACCGGGCCGGGCTCGGTGATGCGGTCGTAGACGAAGCCGTCGAGGCAGAAGCGCGGGGCCCAGGCGGCGGGGTCGTCGTTGAGGACGCCGACTTGGGCGTTGGCGAGATGGATGCCGCCGGCGGGCGGAGCGGCGAAGCGGAGGGAGAGTTCGCCGGCGCGGAGATTGCCGAGGAGGAGGAGTTCGGGGGCGGCACTATTAGCGGCACTATTAGTGGTGCCAGCAGTACTCGCCGCAGGGCCGGGAGCGCCCGCACTCGCGCCAACGCCCGAGCCCGGCAGCGTCACCACCGCCCCGCGAAAGTCCACATCGTTCGCCACCCGCGCGTTCGTGAACCGCACCTCACCGGCGGCGCGCATCCCCTGGCACCGCATCGAGCCGCCTATCTCGGCGTACTGCGCGTCCAGCGCGGCCTTGCCGTCGCCGTGTAGCGTCGCGCCGTCGAACCGCACGTGGCCCTCGATCCGGGCGCCGGTGACGCGGACCAGCCCGTCGGCCTCGAAGCCCCGGTAGAACTGCACGTCGGCGCCGATCTTCGCCTGGTACGCCTCCAGCGCGGTGTCGCCGGGGTTGCTCAGCTTCGCGTTCGCCAGGCGTAGCAGGCCTTTGATGTCCGCGCCGGAGAAGCGGATCTTGCCTTCGGCGTGCAGGTCGCCGCCGATCAGGTCGCTGCCGACCTGGAGGCGGGCCGCGTCCAGTGCCATGCCGCCGGGGTGGCTGAGGGTGGCGCGTTCCAGGCTCATGACGCCGACCGCCCTGGCGTCGCGCAGGACCGCGCCGCCCTCGATCGTCGTGCCCCACAGCATCAGGTCGCCGCCGACGCGGACGCGCTCGGCGCGCAGCGCGACGTCGCCGGGGTTGCGCAGGACCGCGTCGGTGATCAGCAGCTCGCCGCCGATCTCGGCGTGGTCCAGCCGCACCCGGCCCTCGATCCGGGTCTTGTGCAGCACCATCGTGGCCTCGACGCGGGCCAGCGAGGCGTTCAGCCCGGCGAGTCGGGTGCCGCGCAGGTTGAGCCGGCGCAGCCGGGTGTCGTGCAGGTCGAGGTCGTCCTCGAAGTAGCAGTCCGCGAAGCTCAGCGAATAGCCCAGTTCCAGGTATTCCAGGTCCAGCCGCCCGGCTACCCGCGCGCCGACCACCCGCAGCGGCGCGCGCCGGTCGCCGGCCTCCTCGATCAGCCTTCTGACGAACTCGGCGTGCAGCGTCCGCTCCGGGCCCCACGCCGCCCCGGCCGCCGGATCGTCGACCGCCGGGTCCCCGACAGCGAACGACGTGCGGCTGCCGTTCAGGAAGTCTTTCCGGACTTGCTGTTCGCTGTCGCTGAGTCCGGTGGGGCGCATGGGATGTTTCTATCGCGGCTCGGCCGGCTCGATCGAGTCCTGAGGGGCGTCTTCTTGTGTTTGACTCGCTGCTTCACCGGAAACACGAGGGGGCCCGCCATGTCCGACGACACCGTGTCCGTCGAACTGCCGCGCACGCTCGTCTTCTCCCCGCGGGCCAACGACACCTCGCACGTCCTGGCCTCGGTCGCGCAGCGCCGCGGCTTGTTCACCGAGCACCTGACCGGCTGGCGCGTGCCCGAAGGGTTCCTGGTCGGTGGCCCCGCGCACTTGTACGCCGGCCCGCTGTTCGCCGACGCGGTCGCCGCCGACCTCGGCATCGCGCTGCTGGAGCCGCCGGACGACTGGCTGACCCGGCTTCCGTACGCGGCGCTGCGCCGGGGGATCAGGATGCTGACGATGGCCGAGGCGTGGACGCTGCGCACGCCCGCGTTCCTGAAACCGCCTAACGACAAGAGTTTCCCGGCTCGTGTCTACCTCGACGGCACACAGCTGCCCGGTCCCGACGCCGTCGACTCAGACACGCCGGTGCTCGTCAGCGACCCGGTGACGTTCACCGTCGAGTTCCGGCTCTACGTCCTCGACGGCGAGATCGTCACCGGTGCGCAGTACGCGATCGAGGGTGATCTGGACATCGAACCGCTCGACGGGCACGAGTCGGAGCAGCGGGTGCTGGGCTTCGCGAAGGACGTGCTGCGCGAGGCCGTCGACACGCTGCCGAGTGCCGTGGTGATGGACGTCGGGCTGATCGACGGGGAGCCGACGGTGGTCGAGGCGAACGCGGCGTGGGCGTCCGGGCACTACGCGGCCGATCCCGAGCGGGTGCTGGATGTCGTGCTTCGCGCCGCGGGGCCGAGCGCCGAAGCCGGTGAGCGGGATCGGCAGTTCCTCAGACCGGCGGCCGAGCGAGTTGATTGACCGCGCGGCGCACCCGCCACCCGCCACCCGCCGCCTCGGCG
>NZ_JAAFYZ010000398.1 GCF_018274385.1 Catenulispora pinistramenti
CCCCAGCACCCCCGCCAGCCGCCGCGCGCCGCTCGGTACCGCGCCGCTGCCCTTCTTCTGCGCCAGTGCGGTCACTTCGGGGATCGGCGTCCCCGCCTTCAGGACGCCGGCCAGTTCCGTCGCCAGAACCAGCAGGTCCGCTGTGCCGGGCAGTGACTTTGGTAGCGCCGGGGGCAGCAGGGCCGGCAGCAGCAGGGCGATCACTTGCCAGGTCTGCGTGGCTGCGCCAGCGTTGGCCAGGTCGCGCAGGCCCGGTACCGCGCGACGCAGGCCCGCGCCGGAGAGCGGCAGCTCGATCGCCAGAGTGGCGGCCAACGTGGGCGGATTCAGCAGTCCGCGTGCCGCCAGTACCAGCGCCGCGTCGACGCCGGATGCCCGCATGCGCGCGTCCTCGTGCACCAGCCGCGCCGCGATCACCCGGTGCGTGCCGCCATGCGGGTCATCGTGGGGGCCGCCGTGCACGCCCCGCTCGCCATCCCGCTTGGCCGACGCACCATCCCGCTCAGCCAGCGCACCGGCCCGCTTGCCCGACGCGCCATCCCGCTCAGCCAGCGCACCGCCCCGCGCACCATCCCCTACCCCGGCCCCATCCTGCTCAGCCAACGCCACTGCCGACTCCACCACCGCCGGGGCCGTCGTCCAGTCAATACCGCCGATCATCGCCACAGCCGCCAGGTCCGGCCGCGTCGGCACGATCGCCGGCCAGCACACCGCCCAGTCCGACTGGTCCCAGCAGCGCTCCGGCTCGCTCCACACACCGCGGATCAGGTCCAGCAGCGTGTCAGGGTCCTTAACGTGTGCGCGCATAGCCGCCCGCTTGTACGCCGCCAGCAGGTCCCCGTTCCCCTCCTGCCGCATCGCCGGGTCCGGGAACTCCGGCATGGGGATCTCGACCCGGTCCCCGCCGACCCACGCCGCCAGCCGCCGCCCCGCCTTCGACCGGAAGCCGGTGACGTCCACCGCCCCGCAGTCCGCCGGCAGCCGCAGCAGCGCCTGGTGGAAGTCCGCCTCCAACGGCTCCAGGCCCTGCGCCTCGCAGTCCCGCAGCCGCCGCACCAACTCCGAGGGGTCGATCGCGCCGGTCGGCGAGGTCGGCACCGACACCAACGGCGGCAGGTCCGGCAGCCCCAGCGCCGCGTGCACCTCGCCGAGCCGCGCCAACAGGAAGTCCGAGGGCGACGTCCGCGTCCGGCGGGGCCGGCCCCGATTCGACTTCCGCATCCGCGACCACAGCTGGCCCACATTCGCCCGATGCGGCAAGCGCCGCTTGTCCTGCCCGAGCCCGGCGGCCGCGGCGGCCAGCACCCCCAGCATGATCCGCGGCGTCTCCCCGATCTGCGACAAGTTCCAGTCCCAGCCCGGGCGGTACCGCTCGATCACCGGCGCCAGCGCCTCGCGCATCCCCGCGGCGTCCGTCCGCTGGAACACCACGACCGCCTCCAGCACCCGCTCGAAGACCATCGCCTCGGCCGGATCGGACTGCAACAGCGACGCGACCACCTCGGCCAACTCCGCCGGCGAGCCGATCGGCGGCAGCAAAGGCCGCGGCACATACGGCGCGATCTCCGGATACGGAGCGATGCCCGATTCGTCGGCGCCGGCTATAGAAGAATCCTGCGAAACCCCGAGCTGCCCGGCGAGCTTCGCGACCAGGTCCGGCGCGAGGTAGACCGCCGCGTCGGCCACCAACCGCTCCCGCTCCGCCTCCCCCAACCCCTTCGCGCGCTTGCCGACCACCTTCAACGCGCGCTCCTGGATATCCGCCGCCTGCGCGCCGAACGCGATCGCGACGGTCTCCACGATCTGCCCGGTCCGCTCCGGATACTTCGCGAACAGCCCGTCCAACCAGGTCAGCGCGGTCCTGACCACGTTCTTCTCGGGCCGCGTCACCGCGATGGAAGCGGCCTCCAGCGTGAGTTCGACGTCGATCAGGTCCGCATCAGCGGCCTGTTTCACCGACGCCAGAAACGAACGCGCGACCGTCCCGCTCTGAGCAGACAGCAGGCTGATACAGCTGGACACCCGCTCGACGACCTCCGCGTCACTGGGCTCCAGCACGGCCCAGAACGCCACATGCTCCTGCATCGACCCGGGCTGCCCGCCGCGCAGCAGCCGCCGCAGACTGGCGTCCAGCACCGGCGCCCGCGCGACCAGCCCCGCCCGCACCGCTTCGACCGCGGTGACCCGGAAGACGCACCACGACGTGAACAGCCCGTCGTTCTCGTCATCGTCGAACATCAGCGGCAGGTACTCGCCGAACTTCGGATCGGCCAGGAGCTTCGCCTTCTGCTTCTCGTCGTCGGGCGACCACAGGTACTCCACGCCCCACGCCCGCAAGAACTCGCGCGTCGCTTCCATCGGCACCCCGGCCACCTCGTTCACCGCCGCCACCAACCGGTGGCAACCGTCCGACTCAAGGGTCGCGAGCAGGGCCGCGGGCAAGTCGGGCAGCCAGGCCGGAGCGCGGTCGGCCAACACCTTCTTGATAGCGGCGGGGTCCCGGGGATCGAAGACGCCCTCGCGCTGCACCCTCCGCAGGAACTTCGCGGTCGTCAGGGCGCTGGGAAACACCGCGAGCGCGGCGGGGATCATGGTGCTGGTGGCGCGCACCCTCCGCTTCCGGATCTCGGTCCAGTCGCCGCGCTCCACGGCGCCCCAGCTCACCGACTTCAGGAACTCCTTCAGCGGCGCGACGTAGGTACGCCGTTCCTTCTCCGTCATCCCCTCGAAGTAGGGCGCGATCCGCCCAGCGTCGCCGAGGGCCATCAGCGCGGCGAACCCAGCGAACTCACCGAACCCCTCCGCGCTCATCGCGTCCCCACCACCGCTTCGTCGGTCTCGGATTCCACGCCACGCTCCCCGCGCCGGAAGGCATCCGCCGCGAGGATGTGCTTACAAGGCCCCCGCCCACCTTGGTACTTCGCATACCAAAGGCACGTGCACGACAACGCCCCGTCGGCCGCCGACCGCACCCGGTGCACGTGGTCCTCGACCTTCACCGTCGCGATCGCCCCGTCCCACCTGACCGCGCCGGCGTCGAGCAAGTCCCGAGCCGCGCGCAGCCGCGGATTCTGCTTCGCCGCGCGCTCCGCGTCATATGGCAGCTCCCGATGGAAGTACGACGCGTCCGCGTGGTCGTATCCGACCCGCCCGGCCGTCCCCAACTGCGTCAGCGCCGCCCGCACCCGCGCCACCGGCAGCCCCGCCTGCTCGGCCAGCACATCCGGCTCGATCCGCGCGTCGAAGGCCAGCAGCGCGGCCACCGCCTCGGCGTCGTCGATCACATCGTCCCCGGCCAGCGCCGACAACACCGCGCCCTCCCCCGAGAAGCCCCGGGTGATCTCCGGCGACAGCGTCAGCACCAGGCGCATCCCGGGCAGGTCCAGCTGCCACACCGACGCCACCGGGTTGGCCCCGCGCGCCAAGTTCGGCCCGTAGGCGCGGAGCTTGCCGCCGAAGCGCAGCAACGGAAGCAGCTCCTTGAGTCGCTGCGGACCGGCCAGGCAGATCGCACCGGGACCGCCCGACGCCGCCAGCCGCAGCGTCCGGCCGGCCGGGACCAGCCACTGCACGCCGCGCGACGAGCTCGGCAGCCCGCGCAGCAACCGCGCCGCGTCCGCCGCGCCGAGTTCGGCCCGCAGGTCGTAACCGGAGGTCACCGCCTGAACCTCGGCGAAACCGCGTAGCCAGCGCGCCGGGAGCGGCACCTTGCGCTCCACCACGGTGCCGTCGAAGGTGGTGGCCTGCAGACCCTCAGGTCCGACCTCAAGTTTGAGCGGGTCACCGCCTCGCACCCGGGCCAGCGCCAGCCGCAGGTCGTTGTTGACGTCGACGTTGGTGGTGCCGCGGTCCAGCGCGGTGCCGACCATCGCGTCGTCCAGCACGTCCAGCCGTGCGTAGACGCCACAGCAGCCGGAGAACGACTCGAACCGGAGGCGATCTCCGTTGCAGGTCACGACCGGATCGCGCAGCGCGGCGAGGTCCCGGCGCCAGTAGCGGGCCTGCGCCACGTTGGCCACGCCCAACAGCGCGGCGGCCGCCGGCTCGGCCTCCCCGAGGAAGCCGGAGAAGAAACGCGGGTGCTCCGCCGGGCCCGCGGTGGTGACACCGCCGGACGTCTGCAGGTCCAGCAGGCCACCCGGGCTCAAGCTGGACGCGCGGACATAACCGTATATTTGGGCGGTGGAGGTCATGTTCTGAAGGTAGCGTCGGACACTGACAGCCGGTGAGGGGACTAATGTCGTGACCGCCTGTCCCCTTGACCGCTTGACCGCTTGACCCTGAGCGCTTGGCCCTGGCCGCTTGACCCTGAGC
>NZ_JAAFYZ010000399.1 GCF_018274385.1 Catenulispora pinistramenti
GGGGGAGGTGGACGGCGCCGCCGTCGTCGCGTCGGGAGCCGACGAGCGCGAACTTCCAGTCGGTGGCGCGCGCGGCGGCGGACGCGGAGGTGCGTGCCGGTTCGGGGCGACGCGGCGGCTCTACCGGCAGGAACCCGCGCCAGGCCAGGTAGCGGCCGTAGGTGACGCTGCCGGACTGCGTGAGCTGGTCCGCCACCGGTCTCGCGGGGCGATACGCGGTCAGCGCGTCCGTGGTGCGCCACAGGAAGGCGTCGGCACCGTCGGCCAGCACCAGCAGCGCGATGTTCTGCCCAGGCCGCGCGTCTTCGAGGGCTGAGGCGAGCAGGAGCGCGGGGTGTGCGGCCCCTGAGTTGCCGGTCGTCTTGGTGAACGGGTCGTGGTGTCGGTCTTTGCCGACGCCGGTCTTCTTCAGTACCGATGTCGCGGCGCGCTCGTGGGTGCCGGCTATCAGGAGGGCGTCGATGTCATCGGGTGTGGTGCCGGTGGCGGCGAGCAGAGCGTTCCAGGCCTCGGCGGCCAGCGTCGCGTAGTGCGTCTCGCCGAAGCGGTCCTCCCACGTCTTCGAGGCCTGATCTCCCGGGATGCGCCAGCGGTCCAGGAACTCCTCGGTGGCGCTGGTGTGGGCTTGGAATTCGGCCAAGAGCGGGACGTCTTCGCTTCCGTCGCCGATGAGCAGCGCGGCGGCCGCGTCGCCTCCGGCGGCCTCGTCGGCGCTGCCCGGGCGGCCGGTGCGGAGGTCGGAGGCCACGACGAGGTGGGTGCCGGTGGCCGGGCCCGCGTTCAGGGCCGCGTCGAGGGCGGCGACGGTACAGCGGACGGCTCCGGTGGCGTCGTAGGCGGCGGTGGTGCGGGGGAGGCGCAGGGCGGCGTGCAGGGCCGTGGCGTTGGTGCGGTCCTGGTAGGCGGGGGCGGTGGTGGTGAACCACAGGGTGCTGACGGCTCCGCCCGCCGGGTGCAGCGCGGCGCGCGCGGCGGCGACGCCCATCGTCGTCGTGTCCTCGTCGTAGGAGGCCACGGCCCGGGTGCCGGTTCCCCCGCCGGTGCCGGCCACGGGCGCGATGGCGGTGCGGTCCAGGCGTCGGTACGGCAGGTGGACGCCCCACCCCAGGATTCCTCGCATGGCGGCATCGTAGCGGAAATCTGATGGGCCGTCAGATCACCAGCGTCACCCGCCCCGATCAGGGCACTTCGCCGGCCAGCTCCGCCAACCCGAGCCGGATG
The DNA here is from genome assembly GCF_018274385.1 of Catenulispora pinistramenti. Classification (GTDB taxonomy): domain Bacteria; phylum Actinomycetota; class Actinomycetes; order Streptomycetales; family Catenulisporaceae; genus Catenulispora; species Catenulispora pinistramenti. The sequence continues at coordinate 1,222 of NZ_JAAFYZ010000399.1, forward strand.
AGCTCGCCGGACACGTCCCGCTCCAGATCGCGATGACACGCGCACCGCCGCAACGGCACATTCAGCGCCACGCAGATCGCCGCCCCGTACAGGCGCACAGTCCGCGCCTGATTCGCGGCGGTGGCACCCGCCGGATGCGCGATGGCGTCAGCCACCTCATCGGCCAACATCTCCCGCTCCCGCGCCACCCCCAACCACCGCATCCCGGCCCCGGCCGTCGACCACACCGCGGTCCCCGCCGACGGCGCGAGCCCGTCCACATTCCGCGCCACGCGCGCCAACGCGGTGCAGTGCGCCGGCGTCCACTCGGTATAGCAGCGCTGCCACAAGTCGGGGCCGAGCACCGTCGACAAAACAGTCCGCAACGGCGGCTCCGGCGCCGGCTTGCTGAAGCCGGGCACGATGAAGTCGGGCACGGTCAGCCCGTCCGCCGCCACAGGCGCGGGGGCAGGCGGCGGCGCGATGAGCGTGGGCGGATCGGGATCAGGCGCCGCTGGTGCTGGTGCTGGTGCTGGTGCTGCCGGCGCCGGTTCGGGAGCGGGTCGCGGCACGACCTTGGTCTTGGTGACCGTGGCGGGCGCGACGAAATCGGCCCGCAGGAAATCAGGCACCACCAGCTCCTCGGGATCGATAGGCGGCATCGGATCGACAAGCGTCGGCGGATCAGCCTGAGGCTCAAGCACAACACTCCGCATGGAAGCGATCCGAGGCGCCTTCCGCGGCACAGCAGGCTCGGCACCATCCGACGGCTCGAACTCGATACGCGGCATCCGCCGCGTCGGCGCCTCATCGCGGAACAACGGCCGCGCGCCGATCCAATCCGGATCCAGCGCACGTTCCTTGCGCAACAACGGACGCTGCTCGACAGGACGCGGCTCGGCCTCAGCGGCAGGTTCGGCGGCAGGTTCAGGGGCGGCTCCAGCGCCGGGCTCATCGCCAGGCTCGGCGGCGGGCGTGGCAGCTGGCGCGGCGGAGCGTTCAGCGGCGGACTCGGTGGCGGGCTCATCGCCAGGCCCGGCGGCCTGTTCAGCGGCATTGTCGGTGGAAGTGGCGGATTCAGGCTCCTGCTCGGCCTGCGGCGTGGCCTCGACCTCCTCGGCTTCTGGCTCAGCCGACCGCTGCTCGGCCTCAGGTCCTACTCCGACCTGCTCCTGCCCAGCCTTTTGCTCGGGTCCGGCCTGCTCTGGTGCCGGTTCCGGAACTGTCTGCTCCGGCTCGATCTCGGCCTGACCTTGCTCAACCTCCGGCGTCGTCTGCTCAGGCTGAGGCTCGGGGTCGGCATGCCCTGCTTCCGTCTGCCGTTGCTCAGCGCGCCGGCTCCGCTCACGATCCAAATACGACCGTCGCCCCACCGGCGTCGTCACCTCATCCGCGCTCCGCCCCGCGTCTTCGCGCGTCGGCTCCTCGTCTGCGAGGCTTCCCGGCGGCGGGGTCTGCGACTCCTCGGCGGGGGGTGGCGTTGTGCGGTCGCGGAGTTCGCCAGCGCGGGCTGTCAGGTCGGTGCGGGCGGAGGTCCAGGCGGTGGGGGCCTCGGTGAGGGCCGGGTCGGCGAGGGTGATGGTGCGCATCGCGTGGCGCGGGGGGTGCATCGCGGCGCCGCCGAGGTTACGGTGCTGCGGGCAGCGGGTACCCGGTTCCCGGACATGGCGTTGGCACGCGCTGCCGTCGCGCGTCGGTGCCCCGCAGTGAAATGCCATGGAGGCATGTTCTCGATTACTGCTCGGGTCTGTCATGCGGTTCGTACCAGATCGTTAACACGGGAATCTCACGGTCCCTCAGCGGGTGTCGGTGCTGCCCAGTATGGCCGCCGTCATCTGCCCGATGTCGCCGAAGTGCACGGCCGCGCCGCCGGTGACCGCTGTGATCTTGTTCAGGAGGGTCAGGTCGACGTCGGTGCCGAGGGCGACCACGAACACGCGGACCGGACGTGCCGGGTCCACCGCCGCCCGCAACCGAGTGATCAGCTGGTCCGAGCTCATGCTGTTGAGGTTGTCGTCCTTGCCGTCGGTGAACACCACCACCGTGTTCACCCGCGCCGGGTCCCAGCCCTTCTGCACATCCTGATACGCCGCCAGCAACGCGTCGTACAGCCCGTTGCGCGACCCGGCCTTCTCGGCGAGCGCCCCGTACGCCGCGACCATCCGCTGCCCATGCGTCGCCGAACCCGCGCCGGGCTCGGGCGAGCCCAACTCGGCGATCGGCAACACCGGATCGATGACCGTCGTCCCGGCCGCGTCATGAGTCGTGGTGAACGTCCACAACCCCATCGCCGCGTGGCTCCCGAACAAAGCCATCGCCTTCTCACACGCCGAAGCCGTCAGCTGCGACCGCGTCTGCCCGGTCCCCGGCACGGTCTGCGCCATCGACCCCGACACGTCCACCACCGCCAGCATCCGCAACTGCCGCGTCAGCGTCGCCCACAACGCCAACGCCTGCCCGGCCAGCCCGTAATCGGCACGCGTGGCCGCCGTCAGCTGGCCGCCGTGCAACAGCGGATCGGCGGCCAACACCGTCGACGGCGCCCCGTCCGGCGAACGGAAACCCTGACGCCGCAACGCGTCCTGGGCATGCGTCTGGAGATACGACAGCAAGGAGTTCCCTGCCACCGCGTGCGCGTTGTCCGCCCCGTTGAGCAGCACCAGCGGGTAGTCCAGCGAAGCCGAGGCATCCGACGGATACAAGGCCGTCAACGGCACCGCCGGCTTGTGGCTGTTGTACTGGAACACCGCCTGCTCCGAAGCCGGAAACGCCTTCCCCGCCAAAGCCGTCATCGACGCCGCGACGTTGTTCGCCATCCCCTTCACGAACCCGGTGATCCCGACCTTCAGCTGCGGATCGTTCACCGCCCGTGTGAGCATCCCGTCCAGCGCGATCAGCGCCGACAATCCCGCCGCGTCGTGCGTCGGATCGGCGATTCCCACCACCGGCCCGGCGGTCCCCACTGCCGCCCCGGCGTTCCCCGTCACCAACTGCTCCCAAC
>NZ_JAAFYZ010000004.1 GCF_018274385.1 Catenulispora pinistramenti
GGTGGGGTCTGTTGGGGCGTTGTTGGCTGGGGTCGGCTGCGGGTCGGTGCCTAGGAGTACCTCCGGCTTGGGGCGCAGGGTGTCGGCGTCGAGCCAGCCTTGCTTGACCGCCTCTTGTTGGCAGCCGGTGCGGGAGCGGCCGTGGGCGTGGCTGATGGCTTTCCAGTTTTCGCCGGTGCGGATGCGGCGGAGGAGGTCTTGGCGCTCGTCGTCGGTCCAGCGGGTGCCGTGGTTGGGCCATTGGGCTTTGCGGAGGGCTGATTCGGGGTTGGGTTGTTTGGCGAACCAGGTGATGGAGCGGAGTTGGCCTTGGGCGGCCACGTAGACGATGTCGCCTTGGTGGTGGAAGACGAGTTGGTCGTCGTGGAACTCGACGCCGTCGGCGGGGATCATCAGTTGGGCGCCGGGGGTGGTTTCGGGGCCGGCTATGAGTTCCGCGCGGAGCCAGGGGTGGGTTTGGGTGGACATTGGTTCCCCCTCTGTGGTGGTTTGAACCTTTTGGTGACACCAGGGTGACAGAGGGGTCTGACGGTTTTTGGGGGTTTGGGGGGATTGGGGATAAGAGGTTTTATATTACCTTTGGCTCTTTTTGCGCCTCTTGGCCCGGGTGCTGGTGAGCAGGAGGCTGGTGAGCATGCCGGCCAGGAAGGTGCCTGCCAGGGTCAGCCACATGGGGCTGGTCACGGTTACCACCCAGAAGGTGATGCTGGCTTTGTGGGTGTTGGCCAGGATGAACCAGATCGCCACCACCGCGATGACGATGCCGCCGATCATGCGGGAGCGCTGGGCCTTGTCGGCCGCGTTGAGCGGGGCTTGGGCCGGCGGGGGCTTCGGGGCGTCGGTCGTCATGTCCGCACCTGTTGCCGCGCTGGTGCCTCGGGAACCGTTTATTGCCCCGAACAGGGGAAGGGGCGGGTGTGGGTCAGCGGTTGTTGAGGGAGAAGACCACTGAGCCGAAGGAGACCTCGTCGCCTGGGTGGACGGCGGTGGGAGCGGTGATGCGCCAGCCGTTGACTCGGGTGCCGTTGGTGGAGCCCAGGTCCACCAGGAACCAGCCGGTTTGGGAGCGGCGGAACTCGGCGTGGTAGCGGGACACCGTGGTGTCGAACAGTTGCAGGTCGCATTCGGGCATGCGGCCGATGCGCAGGGTGCCCTGGGGACCGCCGGGCAGGGACAGGCGGGGCAGGGAGGGGCCGCGCCAGGCGGCCTTGACCTTGAAGCGGAAGTGGGCGACGGCCGAGACGGCGTTCACCACGCGCTGGCCGAAACCCGGGCTGTCGGGCGGGATCGGCAGGTCGGAGACGAGTTGGGTCAGCTCGCTGTGCGACTGGACCGCCAGTACCCGGTCGATGCGGTGGGAAAAGGTGTCGCTGGACAGCCGGCCGGCCTGGGCGCCGGCCGACAGCGCTTCGATGGCGTCGTCGCGCTCGGCGTCGGACGGCCGAAAGTCCGGCGGCTGCCACGCCGCGCTCCCGAACGAAGGACCTCCCATGGAAGAGATTGTCCAATGTCGGCGGATCGGGTGTCCAGCAAGAGTGCGGGGCGTGATCGAGCCCTGTGTTACCCGCGGGGGTCGGTCACCTGGCCGAGGAACAGGATCTGGCCGCTCACGGTGTCCCGGATCAGGACCAGGAAGGGCCGGTCGACGTGCATTTCCGTCGGCTGGCGCGGCGGTCCCGGGGCGGCGCCGGCGATCACCGTGACGCCCGACGCCGCGGCCGCCGTGGTGCCCTGCTCGTCGACGGCGACGTGGGTCTTCTGCGCGACCATGCCCACGTGGAGCGGTTCGGCCGTGGCCGGCAGGCCGCTCAGATCCGCCGATTTCGGGTCGAACGCCGAGGTCATGCCCAGTTTCTGAAGCGCGGTTCCCAACTGGGCGCCGGTGTCGAAGGTGAACTTCGGGAGTTCGAGGGCGACGGTGCCCGGCGCGGCCGTGTTGATCATCGCGCTGAGGTTGTCGGCGGTGAGCGCCTTGCGGAAGGTGTCGAAGGACCCGGCTGACGGGAGCAGGATGCCCATCGCCATGTGGTCCTGTTGGTACGGCAGTTCCGCGTACTGCCAGCCGCTGCCGGAGGCGTAGCCGAAGCTGCTCTCGTCGCTCATCATGGAGACGTTCGCGGTACCGCCGTCGAGCAGGTGGAACGGCTTGTCCGCGGTTTCGTTCTTGTCGAAGGCCCCGGCCCACGCGGCTTTGAAGTACAGCGCGTCGGTGAGCGCGAGTCGGGTGTCGGCGGTCATCGAACCGGGTCCGAAGAGGTCCTTGATGAGGCCGTTCGTCTGGTCCTCGACGTTTTTGTCGATCGTCTGGCGGGCGGCGTCGGGGTTCGTGAAGTCGGTCTCGTGGACGCTGGTGTCGAAGGCCGCGGACAGAGCCTGCGCATACGACTGCTGGAGGCCGTAGCCCTGCTGCGTCCACACGGTGTCGTACTGCCGCAGGTCCGCTTTGTCGGCGAGTTCGCGCTGCATGGTCGCCGAGTCGAGCGCACCGAGTGCGTCGGCGAACTGGCCGGCCGGCATGGTGGTGTGCAGGACCTTGGCCATCTGGGCCTCGGTCTGGCCCTTGGCGCCGGGCATCAGCATCGCCAGCACCGTGGCCAGGCTGGTCGGCGAGACCATGACGTTGCCCTCGCTGCCGTCCGAGACGGAGTGGAAGATGTCGACGCCGAACGCGTTCACGCTGGCCGAGGCGGAGCTCAGCTCGGCCGGCCCGACGAGCGACTGTGCGTTGTCGACCCGTACGGGGCCGGTGTGTTCGGGGCCGGTGCGCACCGGTGCACCGTGACCGTGCGTACTGCTGCCGGAGGAAGCGCACGCCGTCAGGGCGGCGAGGGACGCGGCGGCGATCGCGGCTATCTGCTTGCGTGGCATGCGGATTGGACGCGGACCGGGCCGTCTCGGTTTCCCCGACGAGGGGGTGACCGCGTCCGGGGTTGATCGTTGAAGCGGGCATGAACGCCATGACCGTGCCCCCGATGACCAGCCCGGCGATGCCGCAGAACCAGGATCAGGAAGTACCCGGGGAAGTCGTTGACATCCCGCAGCAACAGGACGCCGAGTCGCCCGCGCAGGACGCCGGGGAGGTGTCTGTGGAAGCCGCTGTGGAGCCGGAGCCAGTCGCCGAGGTCGGCGAGCAGAGCGACGAGAAAGACGGCCAGGACGACAAGGACGGCAAAGAAGGCGGGGACGAGAAGGATCTCCGGGAGGAGAAGGAAGAGAAAGACGAGAAGGAGGACAAGGATGAGAAGAAGGCGGCGGCCAAGCCGAAGCGCAAGAGCGCCCCGCGCAAGGCCGCCGGCGGCACCAAGAGCCTTGTCGTCCTGAAGGAGGGCCGGGTCCAGTACGCCGACGTGGACACCGTCGTCGTGGTGGACCTCGATGAGGCCGCCTCCCCCGACACTGATGTGCACGACGTCCTGGACCGGCTCACCGAGCTGCGCGACGCCACCGAGTCGCCAGCCAAGGCGGGCGCGGTCAGGGCACTGACAGACCTGATCCAGGAGAAGGCCCTCGGCTAGATGATTGATTCCTGGGGGTACCGGCGCGAAACGTCACGCAGCCTCTGGCTGCCAAGGGCACAGTAGCGGCGCCTGGCCGCCCCGGCCGGCCACCCACAGCCAAACCAGGCTGAGGGCGGCCGTCCGGGTCGCCCATGCTTGCTGCTGAGCCGTTTCGCAATTTCACGTGTCAGCGGCGGTTCCGTATGCCGGAACCCCCAGGAATCAATCATCTAGTCGCCGATCAGGCGTCGGCGGGCGGCTGCCACAGCGGTTCGTCGACCGTGAAGCCCACCGGCTCGCCCCAGCCGTTCCGGTACGCGACCTCGTGCGCGGGACGGCGCGGGGCGACTCCCCATCGTCCGGTCGGGTAGCCGAAGGACACGCAGCAGGACTGGGTCCACTTCTCCTCGGCCGGCACGCCGAGGATCTCCTTGACTTCCTGATCATGGAAGCCGCCGAGGATCGTGGTCAGCGAGCTGCCGACGCCCTGGGCCCGGGCCGCCAGCTGCGCGCTCCAGACCGCCGGGAAGATCGAGCCGCCGGTGCGGTCGCGCTGGACGAAGGCGAACAGGAACAGCGGGACCTGTTCGAAGTGCTCGCTGAGCCACTGCGAGGACTTCGTGACCTTCGCCATCTGCCGGGACTCGGGGCTGTCCGGGTCGGCGGCCATGGCTTCCAGCAGCGGGGCGTAGACGGTCTTGTAGAGCTGGTCCATGGCGTCGCGGTAGAGCGGACCGAGGAGGTTCTTCTTCTCTGGGTCGTCGAGGAGCAGGAATCGCCAGTTCTGCCCGTTGCCCCCGGAGGGCGCGCGGATGGCGGCGTCCAGGATCTGGGCCTGGACCGACTCCGGAATCGGGTCGGGCTTGACCCGGCGCATCGCCCGGGTGGTGTAGAGCGCTTCGTAAATGTCCATGGTGTACCGAACAGTAGGTTTCCCCTGAGGCCGGCACAAGCGCCCGCTCAGTCATGGCGCAGCGCATAGCTCAGGCGGTCCGCGACGGCGGCCCGGGCCAGCCGCACGGCGGTCGCGTTGTCCACAGCTAGGAACACCAGGCCGCCGTCGTCCGGGGCGGAACGGGTGAGCGAACCGGCGTCCGCTGAGTGCGCGATCTCGAGGACCGAGACGTCCGTCGCGACAGCGGTCTGAGCCCGTGGCGGGCCGGGGTCGGAGTCGGGAGCCGGGCCCGCAAGAGCGTCGGGTGGGCCCGGTGGTCCGCCCGGACCGCCGTCCCGGGCGGCCAGCACGTCGATCCGGTCGCCGGGGCGCAGATACCCGGTGCTGCCGGGGTCGGCGAACCGCACCGGGACCGCGACCAGGCCGCTCATCAGGGATTCCGCCGCGAACCGGGGCGGTCGGCGCGGCGGTGGGGCCGAGTGTTCGGCGGTCAGCAGGGCCATTGAGACCCCGGCGAAACCGGCGGCGCCCAGGACGCGCAGCCTCCGGGTGCGCGACGAGTGGCGCCGGCCGGTCAGTCGGGCGACGAGCTTCGGGCGGGTGGTGGTGGGTGACGGCATTGCTCCCCCAGGCGTAGTCGGGACGCTTCAGGGAGTAATGATCCGAGGGGGCCGTCAAGCCTGTCCACCGGTTGCCGGGCAGCCTGTGGATAACTGGGGAGATTCTGTGGATAACCCGGTGGATAACCGGGGTGGCTCAGCTCTTTGTGGACGACGAAGAACTCGAGCTTGACGACGACGAGGACGACGTGCTCGACGACGAGGACGACGACTCGCCCTTGGCCGAGCCCTTGGTCGAGCCCTTCGACTCGCCGGAACCGCCCGAGCTGCCGGAGTCGCCCGAACCCGACGACCCGGACGAACCGTTCGACGAGGACGACGGCGGCGTGGACGAGCTCGAAGCCGAGCGGCTGTCGGTGCGGTAGAAGCCGCTGCCCTTGAACACGATGCCCACGGCGGAGAAGACCTTGCGCAGTTCGCCTTGGCAGTTCGGGCACACGGTCAGCGCGTCGTCCGTGAACTTCTGCACGACCTCCAGCGCCTCACCGCAGTCTTTGCACTGGTACTGGTAAGTCGGCACGGGGAAACTCCTTCATCGACCTGGCACTCTGGCCGCCAGACTGCCAATTCTGCGGGATCGGTGCGCGGACTGTCCAATGCGGTGGGGCAGTATCGTGACACACGTCACTAAAGACACCGCTCAGACGGCCGTCGCGCGCTTAGAGACCCTCGCACAACGGGGGATCTCAGAACAGCGGGATCTCGAACCAGACGAACTTCCCGGCGTCAGTGGGCCGCGCGCCCCATCGGGCCGACAGTGCGTCCACGAGATACAACCCGCGGCCGCCCTCATCTGTTTCCGCGGCCTGCCGGATGCGCGGCAACCGCACGTCCGGGTCGTGCACCTCGATCCACAGGGCCCGCAGGCCCCGGCGCAGCACCAGGTCCAGCCGCCGCGAACCGCCGGGGGCGGCCAGCGTGCCGTCCAGCATCCCCAGCTCGTCCAGCAGGCCGGGCTCGGCGAGCAGGTCCATCTCGTTGTCCTCGTCCAGGGCGCCGAGGTGGTCGGCGTACTCCCGGACGGCGGCCAGCTCCATCATGTCCTCGGCCATCGGCGGCGGCTCCGGCTCCGGGTACTGGTCGGAGTCGGAGAACGACCACGGGGTCGGGCGTGGTCCGCTGGCGTGCCGCACCGCGTTCGTGATCAGTTCGGAGACCAGCAGCTCGGCCAGTTCGGCGTGCTCGCTCAGGCCCCACTCGCGAAGTACGGCCCGGGTGTGGTGCCGGGCCGCGAACGCCGCCTCGGGGCGCGCGGGGAGGGCCAGCCGCGACAGCGGGAGGTCGACGGTGGACGTCGCCATGGCCAGCACGGCCTGGTCGTCGTGCGCTTCGCTGCCGGCGGCCCGCAGGGCGGCCCGGCAGATCGCCCGAGGCTCGCGCACCACGCGCTCGATGGCCAGACACAGGGTGCGGACTCCCGTGTCCACCGACTGGTCGCGACGTTCCACGACCCCGTCCGTGTACATCACCAGGACGTCCCCGGGAGGGATGCTGAAGATGTGATCCTCGAACTGCACGGCGCCCTTGCCGCCACCCGGTCCGAGCGGACCGATGCCCAGCGGGACGTCCGGCGGCACCTCCATCGGATAGGTGCCGTGTGCGGAAGCCAATAGCGGCGGCGGATGTCCGGCGTTCGCTAAAGCGCAGCGCCGCGTGAAGGGGTCGTAGATGGCGTATACGCAGGTGAAGAGGATTTCTTCGTTCAGCCCACGGACCAACTCATCCAGATATGAGAGCAGCTGTCCGGGCTGAACATCCAGTACCGCATAAGCGCGCAGAGCGGCGCGCAACTGCCCCATCACCGCAGCGGCGTGCGCACCGCGTCCCTGTACATCTCCGATGACCACGCCGATCCGCCCCGCCGACAGCTCGACCACGTCATAGAGGTCACCGCTGACTTCGGAGGCGGCACCCGGCGCATAGCCGACGCGGATGGAGACGCCATCAGGAAGCGGGAGATCGGTCGGCAGTAGCGACTTCTGCAGAGCCAGGGCCAGGGTCCGCTGCCGGTCGAACATGGCCGCGTTCTCCAGAGCCAGTCCGGCCCGCGCCGCCAACTCCTCTACGAGTTCCAGGTCCGCGGTGTCATAGCGCGGGGTCGGGTCGGCGTCCTCAGTGAGCGCGATCGCCAGCACTCCGCGCACACCGCTCGGTGCCAGCAGCGGAACGGCGATCAGCGACTTCGCATCCAGCAGGAGCGCCTTGCGGTCGCACTCCTCATCCGGATCCAGCGCCTTGACCCGCGGCGCGCCCTGGATGAGGACTGGGCGTCCGGTACGCAGCGCACGGTCACAAGGATGGCGCGCCGGGTAGTGGATCTCTGTACCCGCACGCATAGGGGGACACGGAGAGGTGTCCGTACTGTGCACGGTCACCAGGCGCTGCGCAGTGCCGTTCTCGTCCAGCAGGTCCACGACGCAGGTGTCGGCGAAAGCCGGAACCAGGATCTCGGCGAGCGCGGCCAGAGTCCGGCCGGTGTCTAGAGAGGTCCCTAACTGCATCCCCGCACGGGACAACACTGCGGCGCGTACCGCCGCCCGGGCCGCGGCCCGCTGCTGGTCGTCCCGGCTGGCGTCGGAGCCGAAGAGGTCGATCGCGGTCACCACGGTGCCGGTGACCATGCCGCCGTTCATCATGGGAGCCGCGCGCACCCGGGCGAGCAGAGAGTCGCCGTTACGCGTGGTGATGGGGAAGGAACCCTCCCATGTCCCGCCACGTTGGACAGTCGAACCGATGGAGTCCAGGTGTGACAGCGCGTTGCCATTGGTGTCGTCGACGACCACGAACTCGGTCCACGGCCGGCCCAGCACCTCTTCGCCGTACCAGCCGAACAGCTCCTCGGCGGCCGGGTTCCAGCCGGTGATCTGGCCTCGGTGGTTCAGGACCACCACCGGGTCGGGCAGGGCCTCCAGGACCGAGATCGCCGCGGTCTGGGTGCTGTTCGCCGGTACGAGCTCGGCGGCCGGCCGCGGCCGGGCATGCGGGAGCTGTTCCCCGGTCCCCGGCTGACGTCGCATGTGAGGTACCAACCGCTCTGCCGACCCTGCGTTCTTTAAGCGCCGAGTCTGCCACTAGCGGTCCCCTCAGCGCGAGAGAACCTCGCCGGGAGATTCGTTCCAGCGGCGAACGGTCTGCCCGGCGACCGCCATATCCACCGGCCGGTCGTGTGGTTCCACGGGGAGGTCGACATCGAGTTCGTCCGGGTAGAGCAGGGCCGCCACCCGGGGGCGTACGGCGCGCGGGGACGCCTCGATCCTGGCCAGCACCCGGTCGTAGCTGCCGCCGCCCCGCCCCATCCGGTGACCGCTCGGTGACACCGCGAGGGCCGGGACCACGATCCAGGAGGCTGACAACACAGCGTCCACACCCAGTGACTCGGCCGGCTCCGGGATCGGGCTCGGCCGCGAGCCGCCCGGCGGGATCCTTCGAACGAGTGAATCAGGGCCGGAGTAGTACCCCCACGACAGGTCCATGTCATTCTCTAGAATAGGTAACAGGACGCGGATACCGCGCCCGCGCAATCCCGCCAGCAACGGGCCGGTGTCCGGCTCGGTGCCGAAAGAGGCGTAGGCGGCGACCGTGTTCGCCGCTCCGATCTGCCCCACCAGGATCTGTCCCACCAGCACTTCGCACGCCGCGCTCGACCACGCCGCGCGCTGCTCCGGGGCGCACGCGCGCCGGGCGGCCAGCAACCGTGACCGGATCGTGCCCTTGGCATGGGCCGGGTCGTTGGATTGATTCGTCATGCTGTGCTCAAGAATGCCAGGTCGGGAGAGGAGCCCCACCCATGTCTCTCACGGCGCTCGGCTTGGTGTTGCTGGCGGTGGCCTGTTTGGCCTTAGCCGGCCTGAACCTGGCACTGCGTCGGCGACTGGAACACCTGGAGGAGTCCACCCGCACCGCCCTGGCCGAGGCCGCCAGCGAGGTGACCGGGCTGGAACAGGGCCGGGAGGACCTGGAACGGCTGTCCGCGCTGGACCCGCTGACCGGGGTGTGGAACTACCGCCACTTGCAGGGCATGTTGGCCCGGGAGCTTGAGGCCGCCCGCACCACGGGCATCGGCGGGGCGCTGTTGATGATCGATGTCGACGACTTCCGTCAGGTGAACGCCGCGCACGGCCACCAGCGCGGCTCGGCTGTGCTCCGCGAGCTGGCGCAGCGGTTGGCGCTGGAAGTGCGACACGCCGACACTTTCGCCAGATACGGCGGTGAGGAGTTCGTCCTCATTTTGCCCGGAACCAACGCCGAAACAGCGACGAAGGTCGCTGAGAGACTGTGTTACGCGGTCCGCAAACTCACTTTCGACGCAGGTCCGGACGGAGACGCGGAGCAGGGCCCGTTCCAGTTGACCATCTCCGTCGGCGGCGTGATCTTCCCCGACCACGGAACGCATGCCGCGACCCTGTTGCGCGTCGCTGATGAACAACTCATGGAAGCTAAACGTGACTCTCATGGAAGTTGGCGGATCACCTGATAGCGTCCCGATTTATGGTGGAGGTTCGCAAAGCAGTCATCCCGTCGGCAGGTCTGGGAACGCGGTTCCTGCCGGCCACCAAGGCGACGCCCAAGGAGATGCTTCCGGTCATCGACAAACCGACGATCCAGTACGTCGTCGAGGAAGCCGTGACCGCCGGACTGACCGACATCCTCATGGTGACCGGCCGGAACAAGCGGCCGCTGGAGGATCACTTCGACCGCGCCGCAGAGCTCGAGGAGGCACTGGCCGCCAAGGGCGACGAGAAGCGCCTGCAACTGGTCCGGGCGTCGTCGGAGATGGCGAACGTGCACTATGTCCGACAGGGCGACCCCAAGGGTCTCGGGCACGCCGTCCTTAAGGCGGAGTCCTATGTGAACGGCGAACCGTTCGCCGTCCTGCTCGGTGACGACTTCATCGACGACCGCGATCCGCTGCTCCCCGCGATGATCGAGGTCCGGCAGCGCTATGGCGGATCCGTGGTCGGGCTCATCGAGGTTCCTGAAGAGCAGATCCATATGTACGGCTGTGCCGCGGTGAAGCCGGCGGCCGACGGCCCGGGCCTGTCCCAGGCGCACACCAGCCTGATCCAGATCACCGACCTGGTGGAGAAGCCCTCGGCGGCCCAGGCCCCCTCCAACCTGGCCGTGATCGGCCGCTACGTGCTGGACCCGGCCGTCATGGAAGTCCTGCGCGAGACTCCTCCGGGACGCGGCGGGGAGATCCAGCTGACCGACGCGCTGCGCACCCTGGCGAGTGACCCGGACATCGGCGGACCGGTCCACGGCGTGGTCTTCACCGGGCGCCGCTACGACACCGGTAACCCGATCGACTACCTGAAGACCGTGGTGCAGCTCGCGGTCGACCGCCCCGACCTCGGCCGGGAGTTCCGCGACTGGCTGTCGTCCTATGTGCGTGAAGGCTTCCAGTCCTGAAGCACCGACTTCCTCCCTTATAGGTATAGGTCACCTTATAGATACAGATCACTCCGCCAACGGCGTTCGCGTCGGCGGCATAAGGGATGATGGACGCATGTCCGATTCCGATAACGCGACGATGCGCAGCGTCGACGACCACCTGAAGACGGTCCTCGACACCGTGCAACTGCTCGCCCCGATGGAGCTCCCGATCACCGATGTGAACGGGCTGGTGCTGGCCGATGACGTGGTGTCGGCCATCTCGCTGCCTCCGTTCGACAACTCTTCGGTGGACGGCTACGCGGTGCGCCTGGCCGATCTGGAGGGCGCCGGCGAGGACAGCCCGGCGGAGCTGCGGGTGCTCGGCGACGTCGCGGCCGGCTCGGTCCACGAGGGCATCCTGGAGCCGGGCACCTGCCTGCGCATCATGACCGGCGCGATGGTGCCGTACGGCGCCGAGGCGATCGTGCCGCTGGAGTGGACCGACCGCGGTACGGAGAGCGTGCGCATCACCCGGGCCCCGGAGCGCAACGAGCACATCCGGATACTCGGTTCCGACGTGACGGCCGGCGACGTCGTGCTCAAGGCCGGCACCCACCTGGGCCCGCGCCAGATCGGCCTGCTGGCCGCGATCGGCCAGGTCCACGCCCCGGTGCACCCGCACCCGCGGGTCGTGGTGCTGTCCACCGGCTCCGAGCTGGTCGAGCCGGGCACCCCGCTGGGCCCGGGCCAGATCAACGACGGCAACGGTCCGGCGCTGACCGCCGCGGTGAACGCCATGGGCGCCACCGGCATCCGGGTCGGCATCATCGGCGACGACCCGCAGGGCGTGCTGGACGCGATCGAGGACCAGCTGATCCGCGCCGACATCGTGATCACCACCGGCGGGGTCTCGGTCGGCGCCTACGACGTGGTCAAGGAAGTGCTCTCGACCCTGGGCACCGTGGAGTTCTCCAAGGTCGCGATGCAGCCGGGGATGCCGCAGGGCTTCGGCACGGTCGGCGAGGACCGGATCCCGATCTTCACGCTGCCGGGCAACCCGGTGTCCGCCTACGTCTCCTTCGAGATCTACATCCGCCCGGCGATCGAGAAGATGATGGGAATCGAGACCGGGCCCCGCAACACCGTGACCGCGACCTGCTTCGGGGCCTTCAAATCGCCCGACGGCAAGCGCCAGTTCGCCCGCGGCGTGTTCGACCCGGTCGGGCTGTCGGTGCGGCCGGTCGGCGGGCACGGCTCGCATCTGGTCGGTGACCTGGCCCTGGCCAACGCGTTGATAGTGGTGCCGGAGCACGTGACCGAGGTGGTCGACGGCGACGACGTCGAGGTGATCGTGCTGGACGGCGGTCCGCGGTGACCGCCGCCGAGGCAGCGGGGCCGGACCAGGCAGCAGGGCCGGCGGCAGCAACCGGAGCCGCCGGAGCGACCGGAGCCGCCGGGTCGGCCGGGTCCGCTGGGTCCGCCGCGGGCGGCAAGTCCGACCGCCTGACCCACATCGACGCCTCGGGCGACGCGCGCATGGTGGACGTGACCGCCAAGCCGGTCTCCGCGCGCCAGGCCCGCGCGACCGGCTTCGTCGAGGTCTCCCCCGAGGTCGTGGAGCTGCTGCGCGGCGAGGGCGTGCCCAAGGGCGACGCCCTGTCGGTGGCGCGCATCGCCGGCATCATGGGTGCGAAGAAGACCTCCGAGCTGGTGCCGCTCTGTCACCCGATCGGGATCAGCGGGGTGAAGGTGGCGCTGGAGGTCGAGGACGCCGGCGTGGCCATCGCCGTCACGGTGAAGACCGCGGACCGCACCGGCGTGGAGATGGAAGCGCTGACCGCGGTGGCGGTCGCCGGATTGACGGTCATTGACATGGTCAAGGCGGTCGACCCGGCCGCGGTGCTGACGAAGGTGCAGGTCGAGGCCAAATCCGGCGGTGTCTCTGGAGACTGGTCGCGGCCGGACTAGAACACGTACTCGATAACTCTTGCGACTTGAAGGTCTCGGTGTCATGGTGCCCCGAACGCGGCTTGTGAGGCTTCTCACAGGTCGTGGCCCTAGGCCGATCGGACATCTCCCCGAGATCTCAAGGACGCGCCATGACCGAATCGAGTACCGCGCCCGCACCGCCGCCAGATAACGACACCGGGCGCCTGGATCACGCGTCCCGGGCGCGCATCTTCTCCGTCATCGTGGTCGTCGTGCTGTTCGCCGAGGTCGCGCCGCTGCAGTACACGATGGTCTCGCCGGCGGCCCAGCTGATCGGCCGCAGCTTCCCCGGGGTGGGGAGCAACATCGCGTGGATGACCATCGTGTTCGGGCTGGTCGGCGGGGCCGCGACGCCGATCCTGGGCAAACTGTCCGACCTGTACGGCAAGCGCAACATGCTGCTGGCGGTCGGCGTGTCGTTCCTGTTCGGCTCGGTGATCTGCGCGACCACGAGCAACTGGACGCTGTTCCTGATCGGCCGGGCGTTCCAGGCGGTGGCCATCGCCGCGGCCACCGTCGCCTACGGCCTGATCCGGGACCTGATCCCGCGCAAGTACGTGCCGCTGGCGATCGGGCTGGTATCGACCGGGCTCGGGGTGTCCGGGGTCGGCGGGATCATGCTCTCCGGAGTGCTGACCGATTCCGCCGGCTGGAGCTACAAGTCGTTGTTCTGGTTCCTGACGATCTACACGTTGGTGACGCTGCCGTTGGTGTTCCTGATCTGCCCGGAGACCAAGTTCCGCGCCCGGCAGAAGCTGGACCCGCTGGGTGCGCTGCTGCTGGCCGGCGGCGTCGGATTCGGGCTGCTCTACGTCTCCAACGGGGCGAACGTCGGCTGGACCGATCCGCTCTACCTCGGCTACCTGATTCTCGGCCTGCTCCTCATAGCGGCGTTCGTCGCCTTGGAACGCAGAGTCAGCCAGCCGATCATCGATTTGAAGCTGCTGTTCTCGCCACAGGTCTCGGTGGTGCTGTTCATCGGGTTCTTCGCCGCGATCGTGGTGGGCATCCAAGCCTTCGCGATCCCTTATATGGTCTCCACCCCGAGCCACAGCGAACTGATCGCCGCGGGGCAACAAGGCGCGGCGGCCCGCTTCAAGGGGATGGTGCAGCCGAATCAGGTCCCGGTGAAGGTACTGGGAGACGTCGGCTACGCTCTCGGATTCACGTTGCTGGGCTTGGCGTTCCACGTCCAGGTATATGGCTCCTCGGTGTCCATGGTCTCCGGTGCGGCCTCGGGGCAGCTGTCGGGGAAGATCGGTGCGCGTAGACCGCTTCTGCTCGGTATGTTCGCCTTCGCCTTGACCAGCGGTATATATGCCGCATGGCATCACGGAGCGCTGACGCTTGCCCTTGTCGGTGTTGTCTTCGGGGTTGGATTCGGTGCGTATTACGCGACAACGCCGAACCTGTTGGTGGAAGCGTCTCCGCCGGAACAACAGGGCATCACCGCGGGGATGCTCGGAGTGTCCAACTCCATAGGCACTGCGGTGGGGACCGCTATAGCGGCGGCGTTCCAGGCGGCGCATCCTGTGAAGCTGGTGGTTGCCGGGCAGACGGTGCTCGCAGGGACACCAGATCCGAAGACCGGTATAACGGAGCGCGCGGCGGTCTTCACAGACGCTGCCTATACGCAGATCTTCATCGCCTGCGCTATAGCCGGCCTGATCGCGCTGATCGGTACGTACTTCATGCGGTCTGGACGTACGCCTTCTACCGGCGGCCTCGGCTATCTGTCCGAGTCGACACCCGCTAAACAGGCCGCGACCGCATAGGGAAGTTTGACCGCATAACGGTCTTAGACAGGCGCCGCCACACTGATGGGCTCGCACCGGGCGTTCAAGCACAGGCCGGTGGTGAGCGAGAAGTCGAAGTTGTGCGCTAGGCAGCGCAGAACCAGGCCCTCCGGCGCCTCGTCTATCACCGCTCCCTCAGCGAGGTCTTCGCCTGAGTGCGGGCAGTAGCGCGTCACTTCGAAGGCGCGGTCACCGGCGCTTAAGGTGACAGTCGCGTTCGGGTCGCGCTTGTCGTAGTCCTCAACAGCCTGCAACGCGTCTGCGTCGGCGTGCTTGAGCAAACCGAACAGGTAGGTGCCATCGGCATCTGGAGTGTGCTCTATGAGCAGACGCCGCGACAAGAACAAGTCGTCCCAACGGATCTCCCCGCTGAGTACTGCCTCCAGCCAGCGAGCTTCCACACTGAATGTGTACTGAGGAGCCTGCTGGGAGTGGGACGCCCCGAGGTCGACATCCCATACGCCGCCGTCGGCTCCAGAGACGTCGAAGCGTACCGTCATGCTGATTCGCTCTAAGAAGTACGGACTTAGCCGACCTAGCCGTACGAAGTGCTCCTTGAAGCGCTTTGCAAGACCTGAGCCCGCACCGGGATCCGGATGCGCTGCCCACACTTCGGCGATCTCCTGCGCGCGTGAGGAGGCGTACGCATCTAGATGCTCGCTATAAGCGAATCCCTCCCAGTGCGGATCCCTTATGACGTCATGGGTTGTGGGCGCTATGCGGACACTGTCCCCGGGAAGCATCCGCAGAGTCTCGGTCGGGAGTTCGCCGGGCTCACAGAGGTGCTGGTTGTGCTGTGCCAGGGCCGGATCCAGGAAGCACGCCGGTCCTGAGTACGTCATCACCAGACGCGGCTTCACAGAGCGCACCAACCGCTTCACCGCTTTGAACCTGGGCTCCGACGCGTCCAGCGCCATCAGGTCCAGCGGTCCGCCGACCTCGACCATGGCCCGGCGCGTCTGCGACAAGGACAGTCGCGCATCGTTGCCGTGCAATACGGAAACGCCGTCCGCGACGATCAGGAACGCGGCGCGGTGTTCCGCCGGCGACTGCTCGGGTATCGCGGTCAGCCAGTCACCCCGGTCGTTGAGCGGCAGCCGCTCCCAGGCCGCGACCTCGACGATGTCCTTGACACCGGCCTCGGAGAGCCGGTCTCGGAAGACGGATGACGGATACTCGGGGATCACCACGCGGACGCCGTCGCTGAGCGCTGACAAGAACGCCAAGTCCATGTGGTCCAGATGCGCGCTCGACACGGCGACCCACTCGGCGTGCCAAAGCCCTGGCATAAGCCGCAGATGGCTGTTGTCCGGGAACGGGAACCGCGCGCCGAGGTACGCGCCGCCCGGCGATACCCACGGATCGCACAGGACCCGCAGATTCTGGGTCTGCAGTCGCAGACCCATGTGTCCCGTCGAACTTATGAGTGGACCGAGCACCGGCTCATCCTGCCCCACAAAGCCACCGGGGCCAACCCTGCAAAGCCACCGGGGCCAACCCCGCGAAGGGGTGGCCCCGGCTGAACAGCGCCTATGTGCCGCAGGTGAGCGGGTAGGCGAGTGAGCGGGCGATGTCAGATCGCTGCTTCGAAGGCCTTCGCCATCACCTGGTAACCCGCGTCGTTCGCGTGGATGTTGGGACCGACCGGGGCCGGCGCGCACATCCAGGTCCACTGGCAGATCCGGGCCACGTTCAGCGGCACGGTGACCCCCGGCTTCAGCGGCACCTGGTCGATGAAGTCGTTGCTGTCGAAGGCCGAGGCGACGTCGGCGACCCGGACGCCGTTCAGCGGGTACTCGACGGCGAAGACCCCATTGAAGAGGTTGAGGAAGACGCCCGACAGCTCGGCGTTGGTCTGGCCGGAGGAGCCGGTGAGCCAGGTCGCGAGGAAGGGGTTGTAGTACGTCGACCCGACGAACTCGGTCTTGTGGCCGGCCGCGGCGCGCAGCGTCTGCAGGATGACGGGCAGGTCCTGCGCGGTCTGCTTGATGCCGTTCAGGCCGCACTGGATATCCAGGCCGTTGGCACCCGCGCAGCCGTCGACGTCGTTCGCGCCGATGTCCAGGGTCACCATGACCCGGTCGCCCTTGTGCGCCTTGAGGAACGTGGCGGCGGCGTCGAGCTGGCTCTTGTACGGCTCCGGGTACGGGCAGCCGCCGTGGATCATCGAGCCGGTGGTCTCGCCGGGGCACGCCAGGTTCACGTACTTGGTGCCCTGGGCCTTCAGCGTGGCGGCGATGTCGTCGGCGTAGCCGTGGCCGCTGATGTAGCCCTGGCCGGTCACCGCGTCGGGCTGCCAGCCGGCGCCGAGCGAGTCGCCCAGTGCGAGGTAGTAGTCGTACGGCTGGTGCTTCCAGCCGTCGGCGGCGCTCGCCGGGCCGGCGCTGACCGCCAGGCCGCACAGCGCGGCGGCCGCTATCGCGGCGGCCTTGCGCAGGCCGAGTCTGGGAACGTGCATACTCTTCGGTCCCCTCCCGTGGAGATGGCGCCGCCCGGCGAGGATGGCTCGCACAGAGAGTTGGCGGCGAACACCTGGATGCTACTGGCAGGTAGCCAGGAGGGGTAGAGGACCGGTCCTCTCTTGGAACGCAGAGGAAACGCCATAGCGCCCATAGCGCTATCGTCAGGAGAAAGACCGGTTTCGGTCGAAAGTCACCGCTATGTCAGGTCGCTGCGTCAGTTGTCGAAAGGCAGAACCAGCGTCCGCAGCAATCCGGCCAGCGCCTCCCGATCGGCCATCGAAATGCTGCCCAGCAGATCCCGCTCCTGGGCGAGCAGCCCCTCGAACGCGCCGTCCACCCGCTTGCGCCCGGTGTCCGACAGCTGCACCAGCACCCCGCGCCGGTCGCCGGGGTCGGGGAGGCGCTTGACCAGGTCCTTGGCGGCCAGGCGGTCGATGCGGTTGGTCATCGTGCCGCTGGTGACCAGGGTCTGGGTCAGCAGTTTGCTGGGGGTGAGCTGGTAGGGGGCGCCCGCGCGGCGCAGGGCGGACAGGACGTCGAACTCCCAGGGTTCGAGGTCGTGCTCGGCGAACGCGGTGCGGCGGGCGCGGTCCAGGTGGCGGGCCAGGCGGGAGACTCTGGAGAGGACTTCGAGGGGGGCGACGTCCAGGTCCGGGCGTTCGCGGTGCCAGGCTTCGATGAGGCGGTCCACCTCGTCCCGGCAGGCCTGGGCGCCGGGGTCCTCGGGTTTGGCGCCGTTGCCGGCGGTGGTCGCGACGGCGTCCAGGTCGTGCGTGTGTGGCGTCTCCACCGCGTACCTTCTCCTCGCCGATGATCCGAGATCCCAGCCTACCGGGAAGGTCGGCGCCGAGCATCTTGACATCGAGATTCTTGACCGGGCAGACTCTCGGTACATCGGTATCTCGATATCGAGATACTTGGTGGAGATACTTGATGGAGACCCGACCCGGAACCCCGACCCGGAGATCCGACCCCCAGCGGAGGCACAACACCATGGCCGGCGACATCTGGAACGCCCAGCAGTACCTGCGGTTCGAGAACGACCGCCTGCGCCCCTTCCTGGACCTGGTCACCCAGCTGGATCCGGACGGCGAGGTGCGCACCGTCGTGGATCTGGGCTGCGGCCCCGGCAACGCGACCGCGCTGCTGGTCGACTGGTGGCCGGACGCCCGGATCGTCGGCGTCGACTCCTCGCCGGCGATGATCGAGGCCGCGCGGCAGCACGCCGTGCCCGGCCACATCGAGTTCGAGCTCGGCGACCTGCGCGACTGGCACCCGGACGACAAGGTCGACGTCCTGCTCGCCAACGCCGTGCTCCAGTGGATCCCGGACCACCTGGACCTGCTCCCGAGCCTGACCGCGCAGGTCGCCCCCGGCGGCGTGTTCGGCTTTCAAGTCCCCGGCAATTTCGAGGCGCCCTCGCACCTGGCGCTGGCCGAGGTGAAGCGCAAGTGGGCCGACCGCGTCCCGCCCGGCCTGGACCGGCCCGGATCCCACGACCCGGCGGTCTACCTCGGGAAGCTGGCCGAGGCCGGGTTGGAGCCGGACGTGTGGGAGACCACGTACACCTACCTCGTCCCGGCCGACCCGGACCCGGGCGTGCCCTGCGGCGTGACCGAGTTCGTCCGCGGCACCGCGCTGCGGCCGGTGGTCAAGGCGCTGAACGAGGCGGACGCCGCCGACTTCGTCGCCGAGTACGACGCCCTGGTCCGTACCGCCTACCCGCTGCACGAGATCGGCGGCCGCACCGTGCAGCTGCTGGACTACCGGCGGATCTTCGCCATCGGCCGGTCTGCCTGACACATCGGCCGGTCTGCCTGGAATCGGCCACAGAACCGCGCAAACCGAGTATCGCTGAACAGGGGAGAAGAAGGATGCTCACAACACTCCACCACGTACAGGTAGCGGTCCCGAAGGGGGTCGACGACGTCTCGCGCGCCTACTACGTCGGCGTCCTGGGCATGACCGAGCTGACCAAGCCACCGACGCTGGCGGCCCGCGGCGGCTGCTGGTTCGCCGGCGGCGGCCTGGAGATCCACACCGGCGTCGTGGAGGATTTCGTCCCGGCGCGCAAGGCACACCCGGGGATCATGGTCACCGACATCGACGAGCTGGTCGCCGCGCTCACCGCCGGCGGGCACGAGTACACCTGGGACGAGACCATCCCGGACCGCCGCCGGGTGCACACCTTCGACCCGCACGGCAACCGGCTGGAGTTCATCCAGCAGTAGCCGCAGGGGTAGCAGTAGAAGCAGCAGCAGTAGAAGAAGCAACAGAAGAAGCAGCGGTCAGCGGTAGCCGCTGTAGCCAGCCGGTTCGCGACAGCCGCTACTCGTCCGTGAGCTCCCGGTCCCGCTGATCGAGTTCCTTCAGCAGGGCCTGGAGCTCGCCGCGCACGTAGTCCCGGGTGGCGACCTCGCCGACCGCCATCCTGAGCGAGGCGATCTCCCGGGTCAGGTACTCCATCGTCGCGATCGACATCTCCTCGCGGGCCTTGTCCTCGGCGATCTGCACCTTGTCCCGCTCGGCCTGCCGGTTCTGCGCCAGCAGGATCAGCGGGGCGGCGTACGCGGCCTGCGTGGAGAACGCCAGGTTCAGCAGGATGAACGGGTACGGGTCCCACCGGATCGTCTTGGTGATCACCATGATGTTGAGGATGATCCAGACCACGACGATCAGGCTCTGGATGATCAGGTACCGGGCCGTGCCGAAGAACCGCGCGATGCTCTCCGACACCCGCCCGAAGGCGTCCGGGTCGAACGAGGGTTTCAGCGACACCTGTCGCCGGCCGCGCGGCTGGTCCAGTCGCGGCGGGGTGTATTCGCGCGCCATTTAGCCCTCCCCCGCCTCGTTGTTCCGCTTGAGCGCCGATCGCTCGCGCTCGGCTTCCTGCTCCTCCAGCAGGTCCACCACCTCGCGGGCCTCGCGCTGCAGCTCGTCGAGCGCGTGCCTGGAGGGCTGCTTGCGCCAGTCGTCCGGCAGCAGGTGGTCCAGCACGTCGTCCACGGTCACCGCGCCGAGCAGCCGGTCGTCGGTGTCCACCACCGGTGCGGCCACCAGGTTGTACGTGGCCATGTACGCCGTCACCTCGTTCAGCGGAGTGTCCGGGGGCAGCGGCTCCAGCTCCAGGTCCACCACCGAGGCCGCCAGCGCCATCGGCGGCTCGCGCAGCAGCCGCTGGATGTGAACGGCGCCGAGGTAGCGGCCGGTCGGGGTCTCGGTGGGGGCGCGGGTCACGAACACCAGGGAGGCGTTCGCCGGCGTCCGCTCCGGATCGCGCACCAGGGCCAGCGCCTCGGCCACGGTCGCGTTCGGCGGCAGGATGATCGGGTCGGAGTTCATCAGGCCGCCAGCGGTGTCCTCCCGGTAGGTCAGCAGCCGCCGCACCGGGTTCGCCTCCTGCGGCTCCATCAGCGCCAGCAGCCGTTCGGCCTCCTCGGGGCTGAGCTCCCCCAACAGGTCGGCGGCGTCGTCCGGGTCCATCGCCTCCAGCACGTCGGCGGCCCGCTCGGACTCCAGGTCGCCCAGGATCTCCACCTGGTCGTCCTCGGGCAGCTCCTCCAGGACGTCGGCCAGGCGATCGTCGTCCAGCGCCGCCGCCACCTCGCCGCGCCGCCGGGGGGTCAGCTCGTGGATGACCTGGGCCAGGTCCGCGGCGTGCAGCTTGTCCAGGGCGGCCACCAGTTCGGCGGCGCCCTGGGTGCCGGCCGCGGCCAGCCCGGTGACCGCGTCCCAGTCCACGGTCAGTGACTCGCCGCGGCGCCGCAGGCCGCCCTTGATCCCGCTCTTGACCGGCTTCTGGACGAACAGCTTGCTGACCACGATCTCCTTGCCGCCGCGCTCGGGTTCGATCGCGACGTCGCGCACGGTGGCCGGGCCGCCGCCGGCCTTGAGGTGCACCTGCCGGTCCAGCAGTTCGGTCAGCACCAGCGTCTCGCCGGGCCGCTGCTGGAAGTGCCGCATGTTGACCAGGCCGCTGGAGACCACGTGCTCGTTGTCGATCGACTTCACCCGGCCGATCGGCAGGAACACCCGGCGCCGGCCGTGCATCTCCAGCACCAGGCCGAGCACTCGGGGCGCGGACTCGCCGGAGCCCATGCCGACCACGATGTCGCGGATCCGGCCGACCGGGTCGCCGTCCGCGTCGAACACGGACCGGCCCGCCAGGTGCGAGACGTAGACGCGGGACAGGGCGCTCAAGTCATCCTCCGCATCCGGGTCGGCCGGCCGACGGTACCGCGGACCGCCGCCGGTGGTCATGGTGAATGTGCTGCCGGCGGCGGTCGCCGAAACGCCGCCGACCGCGGGACATCCCAGGTCTGATGATGTGATCAGGCTACCGGTTCCGGGCCGGAGGCGGCCGACTCCGCTACTCCGTCCCCGCCGCGTACTCGGACCGTCTAGTCTCGTGGCGTCACCGATCGACTGGAGTACCGTGCGCACGTCCCGAGGAACCGCCGTCCGAGCAGGCGCCGTGGCGATAGCGGCCGTGGCGGCCCTGGCCGGGTGCGGCTCCACCGGCACGAACGGCGTGGCGAAGAAGGGGACCGGCTCGATCGTCGCCGACGCCGAGGACGCCGTGCTCAACGCCAGCAGCGTCCACATCCAGGGCCAGTTCAAGTCCGGCAACCAGCCGGTCGCGCTGGACCTGCGGCTGGAGCAGGACAAGGGCGCCTCCGGCACGGTCACCATCGGCAACGAGGTGATCGAACTGCTGCGGGTCGGGCCGGACGTCTACGTCAAGGGTGATGAGGAGTTCTACCGCTCCGTGCTGTCCCGGCTCGGCGACGGCTCGCCGGCCCCGTCGGCGGCGCCGAGCGGGACCGGGGCGCCCTCGGCCGCCGGGTCCGCGGCCGCCAGCGGCAGCTCCAGCGCGCCGGACAACATCGCGGTGACCGCGATGCAGATCAACTTCCTGCACATCGGCCCGGCCGACGCGCAGTACCAGACCTTCGCCTCGCTGACCGACCCGCGGCAGCTGCTGGCGCAGGTCATGCAGGGCATCGGGTCATTGGACAAGGACGGTCAGAAGGACATCCGGGGTACCAAGTCGATCGTGCTGTCCGGGGGCAAGGGCACCCGGGTGTACGTGGCCATCGACGGTCAGCCGTTCTTGGAGCGGGTGCTGCCGCCCGGCGGCGGGACGCTGGACTTCATGGACTACGACCAGCCGGTGACGCTGAACCCGCCGCCGCCGGGGCAGGTCGTGGACATAGCCAAGATCGCGAAATAGCCGCGATCCGGCGCACCGCCGATCCGACACAGCATCACAGATCCAGCGCACCGCCGATCCGTCACCCCACCGAGGCGAAAGCCTTGCCGTCGAGGACGATCCCCGGCTCGACCCCCAGCGCCGCGTAGACGTGCGCCGCGACGTCGACGTGCCGCAGCCTGCCGTACTCGGCGCCGCCCTCGATGCCCGGACCGCACGCCGCGATCCACGCCGTCCGCTCGGCCTCGCTGTCCCCGCCGTGCCCGCCCGCCAGCACCTGGCCGTGGTCGGTCACCAGGATGAAGGTCCAGTTCTCGGCGGCCCGGTCCGGCCGGGACGCCACCGCCGCCAGCAACTGGCCGACCCGCTCGTCGGTCCGGCGGATAGCCGCCCGGTAGAGGTCGCCGCAGCCCTGGTCGTGGCCGGTGGCGTCGTTCACGCCGAGGTAGACGAACGCCGCGCTGACGTCCTCGGCGGCCAGGACCCGCACGGCGTCGCCGGTGACCGCCTCGTCGCCGCGGTCGCAGCCCGGCGCCGACTGCCCGAACGTGGCGAAGCTCAGCCGGGACGGCGCCGCGAACATCGGGCCGTGGTCGGCGGTGGTGGCCAGGGGCGGCCAGGCGCCGACGGCGAGGTAGGTGTGCAGGCCGAAGTCGCGGGTCAGCACGGTCAGGAAGTCCGGGTGCTCGGCGAGGCGGTGTCCGGCGAAGTCGTTGCCGGTGACGTGGTGCCGGTCGATCGTGGTGCCGGTGACCGCGGTGGCCCAACAGGGCCCTGACACCGTCGGCGTGCCGTCCTCGATCCAGACCGGTGCGAGGAAGCCCTCACCGATGACGCGGCCGATGTCGGGGGTGGGTTCGGCGTCGAGGAAGTCGAGCCGGGTGCCGTCGATCCCGATGACCAAAACGCGTGAAGTGCTCATGTCTCCCCAGGCCTCGCCAGCCGACTACGCGATCCGTGCGAGATCATCCTCACGGACCGCGCCGAGCAGCGGAAGCCCCGCGGCGTAACGCTCCACCTCGGCGACGGCGTACTCGCCGAGCAGCGCCACCTCGGTGCCCATCGCCCCGGCCAGGTGCGGCGTCACGACCACGTTCGGCAGCAGGAACAACGGATGCCCGGGCGGCAGCGGCTCATCCGGGTCGGTGACGTCGAGGAACGCGTCGATCCGACCGGTCGCGCAGTGCCGCACCAGCGCCTCGGTGTCGATCAGCGCGCCGCGCGCGGTGTTGACGAGCACTGATCCGTCGCGCATCAGCCCCAGCCGCCGATCATCGAGCAGGTGGTGGGTCTCGGGCAGGGACGGCGCGTGCAGCGTCACCACATCGCTGCGGCGCAGCAGATCGTCGAGCTCGACGAGTTCGATCGACCACGGCGCGGGCATCAACGCCGCGGCGTCTGCGGCGCTCAGCGTCGGGTCGGCGAGGAGTACCCGGAAGCCTTCGCGGGCCAGCATCGGCAGGACCAGCCGACCGATCCGCGACGCGCCGACCACCCCGACCGTGCGGCCGGTGTTGCCGAAGTGCCGCGAGCTCGCAGAGTGCTTATATTCACCCTCGGCGTATCGCCGCGCCATCAGGAAAGTCCGTTTGCCGGCCAGCAGAATCACGCTCATCGTGAACTGCGCGACCGGATAGGCGTTGGCGTCCGCGGCCGAGGACGCGAGGATTCCGCGGGCCCAGAAGTCCGGGCCCAGATGCTGCTTCACCGACCCGGCCGCGTGGATCACGGCGCGCAGGTTCGGCGCCGCGTCCAGCACCGCGGCGGTCAGCGG
Source organism: Catenulispora pinistramenti (assembly GCF_018274385.1). GTDB lineage: Bacteria > Actinomycetota > Actinomycetes > Streptomycetales > Catenulisporaceae > Catenulispora > Catenulispora pinistramenti. The sequence continues at coordinate 23,619 of NZ_JAAFYZ010000004.1, forward strand.
CGGACAGCCCCACCCGGTGAGCAGGACCTCCGCTCCGGCCAGCGCCCGCCGGGCACGCGGCTCGGCGAAATCGGTCACGACCAGGCCGTGGTCGATGTCCACGACGGCGTCGAGCCGGGTGCGCAGCGCGGGCCCGAACGCCGCGTCGGCGACGTCCGGGCGCATGGCGGATAACGCGGCGGCGCGGTCGGCCATGGGGTCCCCTCCCAGTCAGGGTGATGTTCTGCCGGTACAGGTATGCCCGTTCGTTCCTCGCCGAGACATGTAATGTAACCGTTTTCGTACGCCGGGACGAAGACCTGAAAGGATCGGCGCATGAACTACCTGGCCGCCCTGGAAGACGAGGTCCGCGAGGCCGTGGCGCACGCGGCCGGGTCCGCCGCGCCCGAGCTGACCTACACGCTGTACCGGCAGTTCGGTGACACCGGGTACCGGTACGGCTACGAGCATCCCTATTTCGAGCGGCGCGGGCGGCTGGTCGCGGCCGGTGCGGCGGCGATGTTCGACGTGCGCGCGGGCGGCGCTGACGGCGCCGACGGCACGGTCAGCGCGGACGTGCTGGCCGTCCTCGCCGACGAGCTGTGGCGGGTGTGCGACGAGTACACCTGGGCCCTGCCCGCCCACGAGCATCACGCCCGGGACGGCGACATGCGGCGCTGCGTCGACCTGTTCGCCGCCGAGACCGCGCACACGGTCGCGGAACTGATCGGGCGCTTCGGGAAGCAGCTGCCCGAGGACGTGACGATGCGCTGCCGCGAGGAGCTGCTGGACCGGGTCTTCATCCCGTTCGCCGACGACCAGCGGCCGATGGCGTTCGAGGCGATGACGAACAACTGGCTGGCCGTGGTGGCCGGCGGCGTCGGGATGGCGGCGTTGGCCTTCTTCCCGGGCGACGCCAAGCGGTTGGCGATGATCCTCAAGCGCGCGCAGAAGTCCTTGCGCCGCTTCATCGAGCACTACCCGGAGGACGGTGGCTGCTCGGAGGGCATGGACTACTGGGTATACGGGTTCGGATACTTCGCCTACTTCGCCGAGGCGTGGCGGGAGCGCGGCGGCCCGGATCTGTTGCTGGACAAGAAGATCCGGGAGATCGCGGCCTTCCCGGCGCGCGTCGGGTTCGGCGACGGCCGGTTCCCCAGCTTCTCCGACGGCTCCGAGAACGCGGAGATCCCCACCGGGCTGATGTCGCGGCTGGTCGAACGGCTCGGGGTGCCGGTGCCTTGTCTGGCAACGGTTCCGAGCCTGGCATCAGACTTCTGTCATCGATGGCCGCACGTCGCCAAGAACATCGAGTGGACCAGCGAGCGGGTCCTGGGCAAGCCGGTCAGTCCGGGCGTGTCGTATCTGCCGGATCTGGCGTGGGTCGTGGACCGGGGCGCCGAGGCGGAGTTCGCGGCCAAGGGCGGGCACAACGACGAGTTCCACAACCATCTGGACGTCGGCACCTTCATCCTGCGGGGCCACGGCGAGACCTTCCTCGCCGACCTCGGCGCGGGTGAGTACAACGCGGACTACTTCGGGCCCGAGCGGTATAAGGACATTCATACGGCCGCCGAAGGTCACTCGATCCCGCTGATCGACGGCCGGGGGCAGCTGCCGGGGGCCGAACACGCCGCGGAGGTCGAGCGGTTCGCCGACACCGGCCGGGGTGCCATCCTCACCTTGGATCTGACCAAGGCCTACGAAGTCCCCGGGCTGCTCGCGGTCGGCCGCCGCTTCACCTGGCAGCGGCATGGCAGCCTGGCGGTGGTCGACCGGATCGAGGCGGACCGCCCGATGCCTTTCGAAGAGGTCTACATCAGCCGGATCCGGCCGGCGATTGAGCTGGCCGACCGGGTGGCCTCGGAGCGGCAGTCGACCCGCGGCGTGGCTTCCGATGGCGCGGCTCGGGAAGGTGAGCCGGCGGTGGGCGGCCCTGTGCCCGACCGCGTGGTCTGGGAGGGCGAGAAGGCGCGCTGCGTGCTGACCTTTCCGGCCGCCATGACCCCCGAGCTGGAGACCATCGAGACCACCGGTCATCGCGGAGAGCTGGAAAGCGTTTTCCGGCTTCGGCTACGATGCTCCCTCGAGGCTGGTGGCAGCCGGCTGGAGTCCGTGTTCACCGTCGAGCGCAAGGAGCGTTGATGGCCGGCGCGTTGGATGTCCCCGAGGACCGCGAGCTGTCCGGGTACACCGGCTGGACGCGGGAGCACTGGCTCACGCAGGCCGACTACCTGCTGGATTCGCTGAAGCCGTACGCCTCGCCGCACTCGGCACGCTTCGAACTGCCGGGGCGGCCCAGCGTCTCGGGCTTCGACTCGGACGCGCTGGAGGGCTTCGCCCGGACCTTCCTGCTGGCGGCTTGGCGGATCGCCGCCGACCGGGGGCGGGGACCGGTCGCCGAGGACCTGATCGCGCGGTACTCCTCGGGCCTCGCGGCCGGTGCTGACGCCGCGCATCCCGAGTCCTGGCCCCGGATCCCGCAGGGCCGGCCGGGACAGCCGATGGTCGAGGCGGCGTCGATCGCGCTCGGTCTGCACTACACGCGCGAATGGCTGTGGGACAAACTGGACACCCGGGCTCAGGGGCTGGTCGCCGACTGGCTCGGCGAGTTCGTCGGCAATCCGACCTGGCCCAACAACTGGATGCTGTTCCAGACGGTCAGTGAGGAATTCCTCGCCTCGATCGGCGCGCGGTATGAGGAGTCTGAGATCTTTCGCGGTCTCGACGCGACTGAGGAGTGGTACGTCGGCGACGGTTGGTACACCGACGGCGCCGGTCGCAACTTCGACTACTACATCGGCTGGGCTATGCATCTGTATCCACTGCTGTGGACACAGATGGCCGAGGGCGGCGCGCGTAACGACCGTGCGCTGTCGGCGCGCGAGGTCTACCGGGACCGGCTGCGCCAGTTCCTGGAGCGCTATTTCGACTTCTTCGGTTCCGACGGCGCGCCGATCCACCAGGGCCGGTCGCTGACCTACCGGTTCGCCACCGCCGCGCCGATCTGGATCGGGGAGATGTTCGACTGCTCCCCTTACGGCGCCGGGCTTTCGCGGCGTGCGGCCAGCGGCGTGCTGAAGCACTTCGCCGAGCACGGCGCCCCGGATTCGCGCGGCCTGCTGACCATGGGCTGGCACGATCCGTTCCCGCCGATGGTGCAGAACTATTCGGGCCCTGCTTCGCCCTATTGGGCTTCGAAGGGCTTCATCGGGCTGATGCTTCCGGCTGACCACAGGGTGTGGACGACGCCGGAGTCGCCGCTGCCGGTGGAAGCCGGCAACTTCCAGACGTCCATCGTGCCGGTCGGCTGGGCGCTGAGCGGCACCAAGGACGACGGCGTGGTCCGGTTGCTGAACCACGGCAGCGACAAGGCCCGGCACCACACTCCACCCTTCGACCAGCACACCGACGTCTTCTACGCGCCGCTGGCCTTCTCGACCGTGACCGCGCCGGACACCGCCCCGGAGGCGTGGGCCAAGCGGGTCGGGAACCAGGTCACGCTGATCGCGCCGGACGGCCGGATCTCCTCGCGTGCGGTGATCGAGCCGGGTCTGGCCGCTGACGGGCACGTCTCGTCGTCGTACGTCCCCGGCTTCGAGACCGAGCCGGGCGGGGCGGTGCTGCCCATCGAGGGCACGGAGATCTCGACCAGGGTGTTCGTGAAGGACGGCATCGAGACCCGGGAGCACTCGGTCACGGCGCCGGCCGGGTGGACGGTACGCGAGGGCGGCTACCCGGTCGCCGGCCCCGAGCAGCCGGTGCGGGGCGAGAAGGAGACGCGGCCCGGGGCGTTCGCCGTCAACGACCTCGGGGTGATGTCGCAGATCGAGGCGCTGAGCGGATGGACCGCGGCCGGGGTGGACGACGAACTGGGTGCCAACGCGCTGGGAGCCTTTTCGGCGACGCCCTATTTGACCGCCGAACATCCCGGCGGCACCAAGAGCTACCTGTCCGAGGTCAGGGTCTATCGGCTCCCCGATGAAGATGACGACGGGAATGAGGGCGTGGAATGAGCTGGCCGTTGGCGTTTTCCACACTGGGCTGTTCCGGGATGCCGTTGGCGGACGTCGCGGAACTGGCGCGGTCCACCGGGTGGCTCGGGTTGGAGCTGCGGGCCGCCGATGACGAGCCGGTGCATGTCGGGTTGTCGGCGCGGGAGCGGGCCGCGGCGCGCGAGGTGCTGGAGTCCGGCGGCGTCACGGTGTTGGCGGTCGCGTCTTATGTCAAAGTGGCGAGCGGTGCGGTCAGCGATGACGAGTGCGTCGCCGCGACTTTGGCACACGCGGAACTCGCACGGGATCTCGGGGCGCCTTACGTGCGCGTCTTCCCCGGCGCCGAGGAGCCCGGGGCCGAGGCGGACGCGCGTGCGGTGCGTCGGCTGAACGCCGCCGCGGCACGGCTGCCCGAGGGCGTCGCGATCCTGTTGGAAACCCACGACAGTCATCCACAGGGTGTGGATATCGCGCGGGTGCTGTCTCAGGTGTCCGGTGACGTCGGCACGATCTGGGACGTCATGCATCCGTGGCGGACCGGCGAGCCGATCGCCGTGACGAAGGAGGCGCTGGCGCCGTATCTGCGGCACGTGCAGGTCAAGGACGTGCTGTCGCCGGAGGAGCGGAAGCCATTGCCGTTGGGCGAGGGCACGATTCCGCTCGGCGAGTTCTACGCCGCGCTGCGCGAGTTGGGATATCAGGGCTGGATGTCGCTGGAGTGGGAGTCGAAGTGGCACCCCGACGCGGTGCCGCTGGCCGAGGCGTTGAAGGTGAAGCCGGTCTTCGACTAGACGATTGGAATCAATCGGCTGGGCCCGCCGCGCGCTCACCGGTTGATGAGCGGCCGCACCGAATCCCGCAGCACGATGTGGGTGCCCAGCATGACGTGCTGGCTCGGGGCGGCCGGTTCGTTGCGGTGCAGGGCCAGCCGGACGGCTTCGCGGCCGAGTTCCGTGTGCGGGATGGAGACGGTGGTCAGCGCCGGATAGACGTCCTGCGCCTCGCGTTCGTCGTTGTATCCGATCACTGATACGTCCGCCGGCACTGACACCTTGGCCTCCCGCAGCGCCACGAGTGCGCGGGCGGCCATGTGGTCGTCCCAGGCGAAGACGGCGGTGAAGTCCGGCGGGCCGGCGGCGAGGCGCTCCTTGAGAGCGGCGTAGGCGAACGGCGGCAGCTGGCCGCCGACGATGATCAGGCCCGGGTCCTCCTCGATGCCGTACGCCGCGGTGGCGCGGCGGTAGCCGTCGAGCCGGTCGCGGGTCGTGGTGTTGGCCGGGTCGCCGCCGATGAACAGGATCCTGCGATGCCCCTGGGACAGCAGGTGGCCGGCCGCGGCGAAGGCGCCGCCGGCGTTGTCGTATTCGACCACTGTCACGGGCAGGTTCTCGCCGGGCGAGGGACGTCCGCAGACCACCAGGCGCGAGCCTGCGCTGTCCAGCAGCCGGGCCAGCCGGGCCATGTGCTCGCGGTACTCGGGGGTGTCGACGACGCCGCCGACCAGGACCACCGCGTCCACGTTCTGCTCGCGCAGCGTCTCGACCAGCTTCACCTCGCGCTCCGGGTCGCCGCCGGTGGTGCTCACCATGCACAGCCGGTCCTCGGCCATCGCCTGCTGCTCCACGCCGGAGGCCACGCGGTTGTAGAAGGGGGAGGTGAGGTTGGACAGCAGGACCGCGATGGTCTTGGAGCGGGTGCCGGCCAGGGCCCGGGCGTGCGCGTTGACGACGTAGTCCAGGTCGCGGACCGCGCGCAGGACCTTGGCGCGGGTGGCGGCGGCGACCGGGTAGTTGCCGGTGAGGACCCGGGAGACGGTGGCGACCGAGACTCCGGCGCGGCTGGCGACGTCGCGGATGGTCGCGGCCCGGCCGTGAAGGGAATCGCCGTCGTTATGGGGTCGTCTCGGCACGGGGAGAGAATACGTTTTCTAAAGGGCTTCGCCTAATCATCCCGCAAAAGCACGGCCAGCTGCGTGCGCGATCGGACGCCGAGCTTTCTGTAGACGCCGGTCAGAACGGATTCGACGGTTTTCACCGACAGGAACAGGTTCGCGGCGATCTCGCGGTTCGGCAGGCCCTCGGTGACCAACGCGACGATGCGCTGCTCCGCGGCGGTCAGATCCGGCGCCGGTGCCTCGCCGACCACTTCGGCCGGTTCCCACAACGGGGCCTGCGCGCGTCGGAAGACCGCCTCGGCCTGGTCGTGGAAGTGCCGGGCGGAGGCCGCGCGGCGCCGACGCTTGTCGATGTTCGAGCGGGTCAGCAGGACGCGGCCGCGCTCCAGCGGCAGGCCGAGCGTGCGGAAGGTGTGGTCGGCGCGGTGCAGGAGGGCTTCGGCGCGCGGGTGATCGCCTTGCGCCGCCTTGAGGACCGCGTCCGCGCGGTCCAACGTGGCCAGGACTCCGCGCCGTCGCAACCGCTCGGCTTCGCGCCGGGCGTCGGCTATCACGGCTGCGGCTTCGTCGCCTTGGCCGAGCGTCACCAGCACTTCGGCCAGGTCGGCGTGGAAGCGTACGGCTGACGGGTCGACGAGGCCCTGCTCCTCTACCAGGGTCCTGACTCGCTGGAGATCGTCGGCCGCCGCGGGGGTGTCGCGCAACAGGACGTGAACCATGCCGGACAAAGCGAGGCAGCGCGTGAGGAAGATCTGGTCCTGCTCCTGCGCCGAGGCGGCGGTCCCCCGCTCGGCGAGGCGCAGTGCCTCCTCCAGCGTGCCGCCGGCCAACTGCGCCAGCGCGGATGTGAAGAACGCCGGGCCGGGGGAGGCGCGCTCGGCGCCCGGGAGCTCTTCGAGCCGGCGTGCGTTCCGGATCGCGGCGGCCCCGTGCCCCGCCCGCGCGTCGATCTCCACGGACCCGCGCAACAGCAGCGCGCGGTCGGCGTGGCTGCCGCTGCGCTCGGCGTGCGGCGTGAGCTGGCGGAGGTGGTGGCGCGCCTCGTCGAGCTGGTCGGCGAAGAGCGCGAAGCGGACCGACAGCCAGCGCGGGGAGTTGAGCAGCGCGCCGGGCACCGGATCGGAGCTGAGCGCGAGTGCGCGGCGCAGCACGCGCGGGTAGGACGGCTCGCCGAGCAGCTGCTCGATGCGCGCGAGCATGACCAGCGCCGCCGCCCGCGACTCAGGATTCTGCGAGAGCTCGGCGGCCCGCACCGCGGCCCGGGCGGCATCATGCGCGCGCCGGTTGTCGCCCAGCGCGAGGTGCGCGTGCCAGGCGACCCGCAGATGCACAGCGGAGAGCAGCGCCGGATCCGCGGCCGCCTCGGCATCGGCCAACGCCCGGCCGAGGAGGTCATCGAGCCCGCCCACGGCCTGCCCGGCGGCATCCACGACCGCGAGCCGAGCCCGCGCGCGAGCCAGATGATCGGACTCGGTGCGATCAAGCCGCGTGACGGCGGTGCGGGCCAGGTGCGGGCGGCCGGCGGCTGCGGCGTCGGTGGCGGCGGCCAGGAGGAGGGCCGAGACGGCGGTGGGGCTGGGGTTGGGTGGTGAGGTCGGCGGGATCGCCGGTTCGGGCTGTTGCTCGGCGGTGGGGGTGGCTGCGGTTTCGTCGCGATGCTGCGCAGGGTGTTGCTGATTGGCGGTGGGCGCGAGGTTGCTGGGCGGAGCCGGTGGTTTCGCAATTTGCTGCTGCTGCTGCTGCTCGGCGGCGAGTGCGAGGTCGCTGGGCGGAGCTGGTAGTGCGGCGTCGAGGTGCTGGGCAGGCTCGCTTGCCGCCGAAGCCTGCGCGGGGTCGGCGGCGGTGCGAGGTGAGCGCTCACTGGCAAGCTGCTGATTGGCGGTGGGCGCTGGGTCCCGGGGCGGAACTGGTCGCGTTGTGGGGGCGGGCTGTTGCTCGGCCGCCGGCTTGTTCGCCGTCCCGCTGACCGGCGCGGGCAGCGGCGCCAGCGATCCGTCCGCCGCGCCCGCCTCATCCGCGTTACCCGTCTCACTTGCCTCATCCCGGGCCGGCATCATCTCCGCCGCCAGCAGCCACAACTCCGCCGCCCGTCCCGGGTCCCCGCGCCGTCGCACTGCTCGCGCCGCGGCTGCCAGCTCGGATGCGACCCCCAGATCCGGGTGGTCGCGGGCGGCTGAGGCCCGGTGCCATAGGCGCGCTGTGGAGTCGGTTGCTGTTTCGGCCAGAAGTAGGTGCACTGTGCGGAGCGTTTCTTGTGATGCGTCGGCGAGGACCGTGTCGCGGACCGCGGTGGCTGGGAAGGAAACCGTTCCGTGGACGTCGACCGCGATCAGTCCCGCCTGCTCCGCGCAGGCCAGTGCTTCCAATGTGTCCGGTCCTGCCGTGCGGCGCAGTGTCGGTATCGAGGGGTCGGCGGCGAGTGCGGTGATCAGGAGTGTGCGCCAGATGCCGTCCGGCGTCGGCAGTTCGTCGATCCAGCCGCGGACGCAGCGCCGTGCCGCTGTCGGGGTCGTCACCACGTCCAGTGCGCCGGATGACGCGTCCAGGCCGCGTGCGATCTCGACCGTCAGGCGCGCGTTGCCGCCGGCCGCCGCGTGGACGCGGGCCGCGACGCGGAGGCCGATTCCGCGTTCCTGGAGCAGGGTCGCGGTCTGTTCGGCGGTGAGTGCGGGGACCGGTAGTTCGATGGCGTCGCGGCCGAGGAAGTCCACCGGGCCGCCGGGGCGGGTCGCCGCTACGACGGGGATTCCGTGGCGTGCGAGGTAGGCCAGGGCGTCGAGGCTGTCCGGGTCCCACCATTGGGTGTCGTCGGCTAACAGCAGGACGCGCTTGGTGGGTGGCGGCGCCGAATCCACGCATGCCTTTGCGGCTAAGCGGATCGCCACGCGGTCTGGTCGGCCGGGTATTCGGCGGAGCGCCTGGCGTACCGCTTCCAGCCAGAGGGCGGGGAGGCCGGGTGCTTCGCAGAGGAGGTCGGCGAGGGCGGCGAAGGGGACTTCGTGGTCGGTGGGGGCGGCGGTGAGCCAGATGACGTGGTCTTCGCGGGTGATCCAGGGCTCTGCGACCGCGTCCAGGAGGGCCGACTTGCCGCGGCCCGGCGGTGCCGACAGGACCGTGGGGGCGCCGTCGGCGGCGCGTGCGGCCAGGTCGGCGACGAGCTCCCGGTGCCCGATCATGTCAAGTCCTTGGCGGTCGCGATGCCGGTGACGGCCGCGGGTGCCGGATCCGGCGGGGTGCGGCGGTCGTTCGGGGAAGATTACGCCGTGATTGTCGTCGGTCACAAGGGGTCCCGTTGTGTTTCCAGCCACGCCACTGTGATTGAGAGCCGGCTATGAAGCGACACATCAAGGGTTTCCCCAGATGCGGCTCCGCCTGCACGGTGTGCAGCCTACGGAAACGCGGATTTTGTGCGACCGCATAAACGCCGTCGGAAACGCCGCCCCGACGGGGTGGAGGCGGCGAACGCGGCGCCACGTTGTTGGACGACGTGGCGGCGTTAAGTGATCAGCTCTCTGCGACCGAGCGCGGCTCCGGCTCCCTCAAGCCGGATCCGCGCTCGTCGTCGGGCGGCTGTCAGATCCCCGAGGCGGCGCTGACCGCCTCGTGGCGGGCGCGGACGGTGGCGATGGTCTGGTCGCCGTCCGCGTCCCAGATCTCCTGGTTGAAGATCTCCACCTCGGCGGAGCCGGTCCAGCCCGCGGCGGTCACCAGCCGGCGCATCCGCGCGAAGTCGATGTGGCCGTCGCCGACGTGGCCGCGGCCCAGCAGCATGTCGGCCGGCAGCGGCACGACCCAGTCGCACTCCTGGTAGGAGTGGATGCGATTGCCCTTGCCGGCGCGGGCGATCGACGCCTCAAGCTCCGGGTCCCACCACACGTGGTAGGTGTCGACCACGACGCCCACCCGCTCGGCCGGGAACGCCTCGGCGATGTCCAGCGCCTGCCCGAGCGTGGAGACCACGGCGCGGTCCGCGCAGAACATCGGGTGCAGCGGCTCGATCGCCAGCTTCACACCGTGCTCGCCGGCGAACGGCGCGAGGTCGGCGATGCTCTCGGCGACCGCGGTGCGGGCGGCGGGCAGGTCCTTGGAGCCGAGCGGGAGGCCGCCGACCACGAGGACCAGGACGTCGGTGCCGACACCGGCCGCTTCCAGGACCGCCTGCCGGTTGTCGGCGAGGGCGGCGGCCCGGTCCTCGGCGGAGGTCGCGGTCAGGAAGCCGCCGCGGCACAGGCTGGTGACTTCGATCCCTGATCCGCGCACGATCTTCGCGGCGGCCTCGATGCCGATCTCCTGGACCCGGTCGCGCCACAGGCCGATCGCGGGGACGCCGCCCCGGACGCAGCCGTCGACGGCTTCGGCGAGGGTCAGGCGCTTCACGGTGGCCTGGTTCAGGGAGAGCTTCACGCGGTCACCGCCAGGGGTGCGATAGTCAGTAGACTGATATCGGTGCCGATGAACAGGCGCTCGCGCGGGCTCATGCCATCGCTGGCGCTGGCGCTGACACGGATGCTGTTGTTGTTGCGAGCGGGGCCGGCGGCTGAGTCCGAGCCGGCGGCCGAGTTCGGGCCGGCGGCCGAGTCCGGGCCGAGCGGCGCGCGCGAGTTCACGAGACCACTGCCTGGAAGCGCGCGGCGGCCGACTCCGGGTCGTCGATGACCCCGGCGATCTCCGCCAGCCGCAACAGTTCCGTCAGGTGCGCCGCGTCGCGGGCCGTCTCCAGGCCGCCGACCATGCGGAAGTGGTCCTGGTGGCCGTTCAGGTAGGCGAGGAAGACCAGGCCCGTCTTGTAGTTGAAGGTCGGCCTCTCGAAGATGTGCCGGGACAGCTCGACGGTCGGCGTCATCAGCCGGTCGTAGGCGTCCAGGTCGCCGCGGTCCAGTGCTTGCAGGGCCTGCGAGGCGGGGCGGGCGATGCCGTCGAAGATGCCGAGCAGGGCGTCCGAGTGGCCGTGCTCGTCGCCCTTGATGAGGTCGGGGTAGTTGAAGTCGTCGCCGGTGTAGAGGCGGACGCCTTCGGGCAGGCGGCGGCGCAGTTCGAGCTCGTAGTCGGCGTTCAGGAGGGAGACCTTGATGCCGTCGACCTTCGCCGGGTCGGCGTTGATCAGGTCCAGGACCGTGTCCATCGCCGTCGGGATGTCGGACGAGCCCCAGTAGCCGGCCAGCGCCGGGTCGAACATGTCGCCCAGCCAGTGCAGGATCACCGGGTTCGAGGCCTGATTCAGCAGCGATCCGTAGACGGTCAGGTAGTCCTCCGCCGACTTCGCCGAAGCCGCCATCGCGCGGCTCGCCATCAGGATGACGCGCGCTCCGGCGCCCTCGACCACGCCGAGCTGTTCCTCGTACGCGGCCTGGATGTCAGGGAGCGGATGTGCACCGGCGGCGAGCTGGTCGGTGCCCGCACCACACGCCAGCAGCGACGGCACGTTCGCCGCGTCCACCGCCTTCGCCGCCGCGCCGCTGCGCCGGATCAGCTCCTGGGTGGCCGGCCAGTCCAGTCCCATGCCGCGCTGCGCGGTGTCCATGGCGTCGGCGATGCCGAAGCCGAGCGACCACAGGTGCTCGCGGAAGCGCAGGGTGGCGTCCCAGTCCAGGACCGCGGGCCGGCCGGGGCCGTTGTCGGCGTTCGGGTCCGCCACGACGTGCGCGGCGGCGTACACGACCCGCGAGGTGAAGCCGGTCATCGCGGTGCTCACTTCCCGGTCCGGTCGAGCTCCGGCACGGCGATCTTGCGGCCCTCGCGCCAGGACTGCGCGCCGAGTTCGGCCAGCTGCACGCCGCGGGCGCCGGCCCACAGGTCGTGGCTGTACGGCGCGTCGGCGACCAGGTGCGCCAGGAACATCTCCCACTGCACCTTGAAGCCGTTGTCCATGACGGCGTTGTCCGGGACCTCCTGCCACTGCGCGAGGAAGTCCTCGGTCGCCGGGATGTCCGGGTTCCAGACCGGCTTCGGGGTGGCGGTGCGGTGCTGCGCCTTGCAGTTGCGCAGGCCCGCGACGGCGCTGCCGTGGGTGCCGTCGATCTGGAACTCGACCAGTTCCTCGCGGTTGACGCGGGTGACCCAGGAGGAGTTCAGCGAGGCGACGATGCCGCCCTGGAGCTCGAAGATCGCGTACGCCGAGTCGTCGGCGGTGGCCTTGTACTCCCGGCCCTGCTCGTCCCACCGGGCCGGGATGTCGGTGCGGGCCTCGGCGTAGACGCTCTGGACCGGCGCGACCACGTGGTCCAGCACGTAACGCCAGTGCGGGAACATGTCCAGGATGATGCCGCCGCCGTCCTCGACCCGGTAGTTCCACGACGGCCGCTGCGCCGGCTGCCAGTCGCCCTCGAAGACCCAGTAGCCGAACTCGCCGCGGACCGACAGGATGCGGCCGAAGAAGCCGGAGTCCACCAGGCGCTTCAGCTTCAGCAGGCCCGGCAGGAACAGCTTGTCCTGGACCACGCCGTGCTTGATCCCGGCGTCGTCGGCCAGCTGCGCGAGGCGGATCGCCTCGTGGAGCGTCTCGGCGGTCGGCTTCTCGGTGTAGATGTGCTTGCCCGCTTCGATCGCCCGGGTGATGGCCGGGACGCGGGCCTGGGTGACCTGCGCGTCGAAGTAGACGGTGACCGACGGGTCGGCCAGGGCTTCGTCCAGGGAGGTGGTCCACTTGTCCAGGCCGTGCCGGGCGGCCAGCGCCTCGATCTTCTCGGCGTCGCGGCCGACCAGGACCGGCTCGGGCCAGACCGTGCGGCCGTCGGGCAGGACCAGGCCGCCCTGCTCGCGGATGGCGAGGATGGACCGCAGCAGGTGCTGCCGGTAGCCCATGCGTCCGGTGACGCCGTTCATAGCTATTCCGATAGTCTCGCGCGTCATCGCTGCTCCCAGGGGGTCTGGCGGTCGGTTTGGGGTGGTCTGCGCGGTTCGCGCGCCGAGGGAGATCGATTCGTGATCCGCGGCCGGCCCGGCGGGCGCTGGAAAGCGCTTTCCGAACCTGCCCCGAGGCGATAGGTTACGAGCGTGTCCACGCAGCGGTCAACACCCCCGCCGGCCCCGCGCCGTGGCGGCGCCACCCTGCAGCAGGTGGCCGACGCCGCGGGGGTCTCGCTCGCCACCGCTTCGCGGGTGCTGAACGGCAGCACCCGGACCGTGAACGCCGAGCTCAGCGAGCACGTGCGCGAGGTCGCCACCCGGCTGCGCTACGTCTCGCACGGCCCGGCCCAGGCCCTGGCCCGGGCCACCACGTCGCTGGTCGGGCTGCTGGTCCACGACGTCAACGACCCGTACTTCTCGGCGATCGCCGCCGGCGCGATGCGGGTGGCCCGCGAGCGGGACCTGCTGGTGATGGTCGCGAACACCTACCGCGACCCCGCGTTGGAACTGGACTACATCACCCGCCTGGGCGCACAGCGGGCCCGGGCGATCCTGGTGGCCGGCTCCCCGCCGGTGGATCCGGCGCTGGCCGAGCCGTTGCGCGAGCGGCTGTTGGACTACCAGCACGGCGGCGGCCGCGTGGTGACCATCGGCGACCAGGGGCCGGAGATCGATGCGGTGCTGCCGGCGAACGCCGCCGGCGCCCGCGCGGCGGCGCTGCACCTGACCGCGCTGGGGCACCGGGAGATCGGCCTGGTCGCCGGCCCCGGCGGGCTGGTGACGATCGCCGACCGCTCCGCCGGCTTCCGGGCCGGCCTGATGGCGAGCGACAACGATCCGCACGGCATCGCGATCGAGGGCGACTTCACCCGCGACGGAGGCTACGCCGCGACCCGGCGCCTGCTGACCGAGCACCCCGAGGTGACGGCGCTGTTCGTGATGGCCGACGTGATGGCCGTCGGCGCGCTGGCCGCGCTGCGGGACGCGGGCCGCCGGGTGCCGGCGGACATCAGCCTGGTCGGCTTCGACGACCTGCCGATCTGCGCCGATCTGGTGCCGGCGTTGACGACCGTGCGGGTCGACACCGAGGGCATGGGCGAGCAGGCGATGCGGATGGTGGTGGCCGAGCCCGAGCTTTCCGGGGAGCCGGACGGGGCTGCTTCGGAGGTTGCTTCGGAGGCGGCTTCGGAGGCGGCTTCGGAGGCGGAAGATCCGTATCGCGGGCGCACGGTCGTGCACAGCGCCACGGAACTCGTCGTTCGGGGGAGCACCGGGCCGGTGACCTGAGCCGGTTCGCAGCACACGTATATAAGGGTGGGGATTTGAGTCTGCTCAGTGCCGAGGCTTCGGCTGCCGGCGCACCCGGAATCCTGGTCCCCGTCGTCCTTTCCGCGGCTTTCTTGCATGCGTGCTGGAACGCGATCCTCAAGTTCGTCCCCGACAAGCTGACCGCGTCACTGCTGATGACGGTGTCCGGCGGCGTGCTGGCTGGGCTCGGCGCGTTCGTGGTGCCGGTACCGGCTCGCGCGTCGTGGGTGCTGTTGCTGGTGTCGGCGGCGCTGCACGTCGGCTACTTCCTGATGCTGATCAAGACCTTCGAGATCGGCGACTTCAACCAGGTGTATCCGCTGGCGCGAGGGCTGTCGCCGGTGGTGGTCGCGGGCTTCGCGACACTGCTGGGCGACCCGATGTCGCGGCACCAGACCCTGGGCATCGCAGTGGTCTGCGGCGGACTGGCCACGCTGGTCTTCTCGGCCGGGCGGCCGAAACGTACGCAGGGCAAGGCCTTGTTCTGGGCTGCGATGACCGGGCTGTCGATCGCGACCTACACGGTCACCGACGGCGTCGCGGTGCGGCATTCGGGGACCGCGGCTGGCTACACGGCGTGGATGATGCTCGCGGAGAGCACGATGATGACGGCCGCGTGCGTGACGATCATGGTGCGCCGGGGTGCGGCGGCACCCGGCGGGCAGGACGCGGGACTGCGTGCCGCGCTTCGCCAGCTGAGCCGCGGCGATGTGGTGCGCGCAGTGATCGCCGGAGCGTTGTCGCTGCTGGCTTACGGCTTGGTCCTGTGGGCCCAGACGCGCGGCGCGCTGGCGGCGGTGTCGGCACTGCGCGAGACCAGCGTGATCTTCGGCGCGGCGCTCGGGTCGGTGTTCCTGCGCGAGCCGTTCGGGCGGTATCGGATCCTCGCCGCGGTGACGATCGCCAGCGGGATCTTGATTCTTGAGGCGGCGTAACGTCTTTAAGCGCTAGATCCGCACCGCGTCCAAAGCCGCCCGCATCCGCAGCACCCGCCGCTCCAGCCGCCCGACCGGGCCCTCGCGTCCGTTCTGGTCGATCAGCAGCGCGAGGGTGCCCTCGATCGCGCCGAGACGGTTCGACAGTTCGTCCAGCATCCGCGGGGTGACGCCGGCTTGTTCGCGCAGCATCTCCGCCTGCTCCTTGAGCTGGCGGTTCTTGCGATGCAGTTCCGCGAACACGCCGACCTTCGCGCGCAGGACCCAGGGGTCGAACGGCTTCGTCAGGTAGTCCGCGGCGCCGGCGGCGTAGCCGCGCAGTGTCTGGTGCGGGCCGTCGCCGGCGGCGGTCAGGAAGATGATCGGGGTGTCGCGGGAGCGTTCGCGGAGGCGGACGTGGGCCGCCACCTCGAAGCCGTCCATGCCGGGCATGCGGACGTCCAGCAGGATCACCGCGAAGTCCTCGCGCAGCACCGCTCGTAGGGCCTGTTCGCCGGAGGACGCGGTGATCAGTTCGTGGCCCAGGGATCCCAGGATCGACTCCAGCGCCAGCAGGTTCTCCGGGCGGTCGTCGACCAGCAGGATCTTGATGTCGGCGCCGGACGGGGCCGAGGCGCGGTGCGTGTCGTTCACGGGGTGGGGCCTCCTGCTGTGGGCTGGACGCCGGTCTCGGCGTCGAGCCAGCCTCGCATGACGGTCAGCAGATGCGGGGTGTCCACGGGTTTGGTGACGTAGTCCGAGGCCCCGGCCTCGATGGACTTCTCGCGGTCGCCGCGCATGGCCTTGGCGGTCAGCGCGATGATGGGCAGGTTCTTGTAACGGTCGATCTCGCGGATGGCCGCCATGGTGGCGTAGCCGTCCATCTCCGGCATCATCACGTCCATCAGGACCAGCGCCACGTCGTCCGCGCGTTCCAGGGCCTCCAGGCCCGCGCGGCCGTTCTCGGCGTTCAGGACCGAGCAGCCGTGTTGTTCCAGGACCGAGGTGAGGGCGAAGACGTTGCGGATGTCGTCGTCGACGATGAGGATCTTCTCGCCGTCGAAGGTGATGTCTGAACCGGCCGCGTAGAGCTCTGTAGAGGGCAGGTAGAGGTCCGGCTGCGGGCCCTGCGAGGGGATCAGCGGCAGGGTCGGGGACGGTTCGGCGGCCAGGATCGCGGGCGGGATCGGGCTGGTGCCGTAGCCCAGGCTGGCCGTGCTGCCGAAGACCGCGCCGCCGTCCGGGCCGACCGCGTGCGGCAGGAACAGGGTGAAGGTCGAGCCGCGGCCGCGTTGGCTTTCGGCGCGGATGGCGCCGCCGAGGAGCTTGGCGATCTCCCGGCTGATGGACAGGCCCAGGCCGGTGCCGCCGTAGCGGCGGGAGGTGGTGCCGTCCTCCTGTTGGAAGGCCTCGAAGACGGTCTGGATCTTGTCGTCCACGATGCCGATGCCGGTGTCGGACACGGCGAAGGACACCGCGCGTCCCAGCGAGACCTCGTTGCTGTCCTCCGGGCCGCCCAGGAGGATGTCGTCGGCGGTGTCCACGACCAGCTCCACGTGCCCGGTCTCGGTGAACTTCACCGAGTTCGACAGCAGGTTGCGAAGGACCTGCTGCAGCCGCTGCTCGTCGGTGAACAGGTGCGCCGGGACCGAGGGGTGGACGCGCACCCGCAGGTCCAGGCCCTTCTGCTCGGTCTGCGGGCGGAAGGTGGCCTCGACGTAGTCCACCAGCTGGCTGACCGCTATCCGGGCCGGCTGCACGTCCATCCGGCCGGCCTCGATCTTGCTCAGGTCCAGGATGTCGTTGATCAGCTGGAGCAGGTCGCTGCCCGCGCCGTGGATGGTCTCGGCGTACTCGACCTGCCGTTCGGTCAGGTTGCCCTCGGCGTTGTCGGCCATCAGCCGGGCCAGGATCAGCAGGCTGTTCAGCGGGGTGCGCAGCTCGTGCGACATGTTCGCCAGGAACTCGGACTTGTACCGCGAGGACATGGTGAGCTGGTTCGCACGCTCCTCCAGCTCCTGCCGCGCCTGTTCGATCTCGGAGTTCTTGACCTCGATGTCCTGGTTCTGCCGGGCCAGCAGCTCGGCCTTCTCCTCCAGTTCGGCGTTGGAGCGCCGCAGTTCCTTCTGCTGGTTCTGCAGCTCGTCGGTACGGGCCTTGAGTTCGTCGGCCAGCCGGCGGGACTCCCCGAGCAGTTCCTCGGTGCGGGTGTTGGCGGTGATGGTGTTGACGGTCACGCCGACCATCTCCATCAGCGATTCCAGCAGCGCCCGGTGCACCTCGTCGAAGCTGTGGAAGCTGGCCAGCTCGATGACCGCCATGACCTCGTTCTCGAACAGCACCGGCAGCACCGCGATCGAGGACGGCGGCGCCGAGCCCAGGCCGGAGGAGATGCGGATGTAGTCCACCGGGGCGTGCTGGATCATGATCGGCTTGCGTTCCACCGCGGCCTGCCCGATCAGGCCCTGGCCCAGCCGGAAGCGCGAGGTGACGTCGGGGGACTCGCGGTCCACGCCGTAGGACGCGATCAGGTTCAGCACCTTCGTGCCGGATTCCTTGCGGGCCAGGTAGAAGGCCCCGTACTGGGCGTTCACCAGCGGGGTCAGCTCGCTCATGATCATCGCGGAGACCGCGTCCAGGTCGCGCTGGCCCTGCATCATGCCGCTCATCCGGGCCAGGTTGGTGTTCAGCCAGTCCTGCTGGTCGTTCCGGCGCGTGGTCTCGCGCAGGTTGCCGATCATCTGGTTGATGTTGTTCTTCAGGTCGGCGACCTCGCCCTTGGTCTCGACCGTGATCAGCCGGGTCAGGTCGCCGGCGGTGACCGCGGTGGCCACCTCGGCGATCGCCCGGACCTGGGTGGTCAGGTTGGAGGCGAGTTCGTTCACCGACTCGGTGAGGCGCTGCCAGGTCCCCGAGACGTCCTCGACCGTGGCCTGGCCGCCGAGTTTGCCCTCGGTGCCGACCTCGCGGGCGACGCGGGTGACCTCGGAGGCGAACGCCGAGAGCCGGTCGACCATGGTGTTCAGCGTGGTCTTCAGCTCCAGGATCTCCCCGCGCGCCTCGACGTCGATCCGCCGGGTCAGGTCGCCGTTCGCGACCGCGGTGGTCACCTGCGCGATGTTGCGGACCTGGCTGGTCAGGTTGTTCGCCATCGCGTTGACGTTGTCGGTCAGGTCCTTCCAGGTGCCGGCCACGCCGCGCACCGTGGCCTGGCCGCCGAGCTTGCCCTCGGTGCCGACCTCGCGGGCCACGCGGGTGACCTCGTCGGCGAAGGTGCCGAGCCGGTCCACCATCTTGTTCAGCGTGGTCTTCAGTTCCAGGATCTCGCCGCGGGCGTCGACGGTGATGGTCTGCGTCAGGTCGCCGGAGGCCACCGCGGTGGCCACCTGGGCGATGTTGCGCACCTGGGTGGTCAGGTTGTCGGCCATGGAGTTCACCGAGTCGGTGAGGTCCTTCCAGGTGCCGGCCACGCCGGGCACGCGGGCCTGGCCGCCCAGCCGGCCCTCCGTGCCGACTTCCAGCGACACCCGGGTGACCTCGTCGGCGAACCCCGAGAGCTGGTCCACCATCGTGTTGATGGTGTCCTTCAGCTCCAGCATCTCGCCGGCCACCTCGACGGTGATCTTCTGGGTCAGGTCGCCCTGCGCCACCGCGGTGGTCACTCCCGCTATGTCCCGGACCTGAGCCGTCAGGTTGCGGGCCGCGGAGTTCACCGAGTCGGTGATGTCGCGCCAGATCCCCTCTGCGTGCGCAACCGTGGCCTGGCCGCCGAGCCGGCCCTCGGTGCCCAGTTCGCGCGCCACCCGGATCACCTCGGAGGCGAACCCGGACAGCTGGCCGACCATCGCGTCGATGGTCTGGGCGAGTTCGGCCACCGGGCCGTCGACGATGTCCCCGGACAGCGCGATCTTGCGCGACAGGTCGCCTCGGGCCACCGCCTGGGCCACCTCCAGGATCGCTCCGAGCTGGCGGTCCAGCTCGGCGTCCGCCCTGGCATCCGATTGCAGCGTCATCGCCGCGCCTCCTTGACGTGGGCGGCGGCCTGCACCGGGTGCGCGACGCTGAATGGCTCCGGCGTGCTCGTGGAGTCACCCGACGTGCGGCGGCTGCCGCCCGGTGTTCTCTCGTTCTGACACAGTCTGGCAGATCGTTCGGGCGGAAACGGATGAACCATACGATTAGCCCGCGCAGACGCCCCGGCCGGGTTAGGCTCGAAGGCGATGGCCCAGCGCACCCCCCGTACGTCTCTTCCCCGAGACCGCCCCGAAGAAGCGGTCCGGCTCACCTTGCTTTCCCAAGCCGGCGAACTGCTCACCGGCACCCTGGACCGGCGCCGCCTCGCGGCCCTTGCCGCCCAGCTCATCGTGCCCAGGCTGGCCGACTGGGTGGCAATCTATCCCGCCGCGGATCACTCGAACGTGTCATCCGCATGGACGCCGGAACACATTTGGCACCGGGAAGAGCGCAGGTTGGACGCCTTGGGCGTGGCGCTGAAGAACTGGCAGCCGCCGCTGCCCGGCGACAGTGGCAGGACTCACATCCCGGGGATCGGTCAGAACGACTGGCCGGTCCCGGTCGCCTCCCCCTACGGCCAGGCGCTGCCGATCCCGCTCACCGCGCGCGGCGTGTCACTGGGCACCCTGGTCCTGGGCGGGCCCGGCAAGGGCGGTTTCGCCGGGCCCATGCTGCCGCTGGCGGTCGAGCTGGCGGCCCGGATCGCGGCGGCGCTGGACAACGCCCGGCAGTACGCCGAACAAGTGGAGATCATCCGAGGGCTGCAACGCTCGCTGCTGCCGCCCTCGCTGCCCACGGTGGGCGGCCTGGACATCGGCGTGGTCTACGAGGCCGCCTCCAACAGCGACGGCGTGCACGTCGGCGGCGACTTCTACGACGTGTTCCCGATCAGCCGGAAGGTCTGGGGCTTCGCGGTCGGCGACGTCTGCGGCACCGGTCCGGAGGCCGCCGCGCTGACCGGCCTGGCCCGGCACTCGCTGCGGCTGCTGGCCCGCGAGGGCCGCTCGCCGGTCTCGGTGGTCGAGCGGCTGAACCAGGCGGTCCTGGAAGAGGGCGAACTCGCCGGCGACGCCGGGCGGTTCATCACCCTGCTGTACGGCGAGGTCGAACCCCGGCCCGACGGCTCGGCGCAGCTGGTGATGGTCTGCGCCGGCCACCCGCTGCCGCTGATCCTGCGCCAGGACGGCAGCGTCCGCGCCGCCGCGAACCCGCAGCCGCTGCTCGGCGTCCTGCCGGATCCGACGCTGTACGCCGAGGACGTGGAACTCGGCGTCGGCGAGGTGCTGCTGGTCTACACCGACGGCGCCAGCGAGCGCCGCAACGGCCGGCAGATGCTGGGCGACGAGGGCGTGGCCGCGGCGCTGTCCGGCTGCTCGGGGATGACCGCGCCGGGGGTGGTGGCGCGGGTGCGGCAGGCGGTCGTGGACTTCGGGGACTCCGGGACGCGGGACGACCTGGCGCTGTTGGCCCTGCGGGCTTACAAGGGCTGAGGGAGCAAGGGCTGGCAAGAGCTAGCAAGGGCTGAGGAAGCAAGCGATTCGGCCCGGACACACAGGTGCGGTCCCGAGCCGGGGGGAACGTTCGGGACCGCTGCCGGCCTGAGCCGGCTATCTATAGGACGCCTGCGAGCCACGGTTGGGTTGTGTTACGACAGGCCCTTGACATCCGGACCGCTCAGGGCGGCGGCGAGGGCGGCGGCGGTCCACGGGACCGGCTTCAGCGCGGCGCCGGCGGTGTAATCCGGCCCCTTCGGCAGGCTCAGCATCGGTACCGGCTCGCCGTGGTCGTAGACGATGGCCGGGGCGGCGGCGATGACCACTGTCGAACCGTTGGGGAAGGTCCGGGCGGCCACCGTCATCGACTCGGCGCCGGCATCCAGCGAGTGCGTGGTGTCGATGAACGAACCGTCGCTCTGGCGCTGCTTCTCACAGGGCGACCAGTTCTTCGGGGCGCCGTCGGGCGACGTCTCGAACAGCCCGCCGCCCAGGCCGCACGGCGCGGTCGATGCCGGAGTGTCGGGCCCGACCTGCGGATCCAGCAGCTTGATGGTCACCAACCCTACGGGTTTCGACGGGTCGGAACCGTGTCCGTCCAGGGATGGCTTGGTGACGCCCTGCGGAACCCAGTAACCGGTGCCGCCGATCTCCACGGCGTGCACGCCGGCCGGCAGCGTTCCGACGTCGAAGGGACCGGTGCCGCCCTCGGCCTGGATCCGGGCCCGGGTCGGATCCAGACCGAGCAGGATGTGGTCGATCGTGGTGGCGGCGGCTGCCGGGTACATCTGGGTGTGGGTCCGGCTGGCACCGGTGCTGTATGTCCGCGACAGGGTGAGGTACGTGGTGAGGTTCGCGTGCGTCGAGGACGGGTCGCCGGACGCCGACGAGACGGCTTCTGCGCCGCCGCCCGACCCGCCGCCGAGGGTGGTGAAAGCCGTCGCCGAGATCCCCACGATCGCTGCCGCGGCCAGGGTGCCGCTCAGTCGGAGCCGCGTCCGTCGGCTGGCGCTCACGCCTGCCGCCGCCACGGCGTCGGGGACCCAGTGTGGTTCCTGCTGACCGGTCCGCACACGGTCGAAGACACCGCGGGCCCAGTCGTCTTCTTGGATTTCGAGATCTGTCACGGGATCGTCCCTCATATCGAGATCAGGCATATCGAGATCAGTGTTCTGCCGGCGCGGGCTCGAAGACCGTGCCGGCCAGGAGCGGGCGCAGTGCGGCGAGTCCCTTGGCGGCCTGGCTCTTGACGGTGCCCGCGGCGCACCCCAAGATCCCGGCCGTCTCCTGCACGCTCAGGTCCTCCCAGTAACGCAGGACCAGGACCGCACGCTGCCGGGGCGGGATCCGGCGCAGCGCCGCGACCAGCACGTCGCGGTCCTCGCTGGGCTCGGTGCCCGGCGCCTGGAGATCCGGCAGGTACTCGGCCGGGGTCTCCCGCCGCCACTTCAGGCGGCGGGTGTCGAGGTAGGCGTGAAAGAGCGTCGTGCGCAGGTAGGCGTCGAAGGAGTCCTGGCGCCGGATCCGGCGCCAGTGCAGATGGACCTTGACGAACACGGTCTGGACCAGGTCCTCTGCCAGGTGCCAGTCTCCGGACATCAAGTAGGCGGTGCGCCGGAGCGCGCCGCCTTTGGCGGCGACGAGTTCGGCGAACTCCGCCTCGTAGGACTTGTCCATCCCCCACCTCTTCCTGTACCTGCGCTGGCAGGAGTTATACGGAAGTCGGGGGCGGTTGGGTTGCCCGGCTCAGCGCCTGGTGTAGGCCAGCTGCGAGACCCCGATGTAGCCCGAGGCGAATCCGGCCTCGCAGTAGGCCAGGTAGAACCGCCAGGTCCGGCGGAACACCTCGTCGAAGCCGAGCGCGGCGACCCGCGGCCACTGCTCCTCGAACCGGTGCCGCCACGCGCGCAGGGTGCGGGCGTAGTCGAGGCCGAAGTCGCGGCGGGCGGCCAGCCGCAGGCCCGCGGTGCCGGCGGCGTAGTCGAGTTCGGGGATCGACGGGATCAGGCCGCCGGGGAAGATGTACTTGTGGATCCAGGAGTACGAGTCCTGGGTGGCGAGCATCCGGTGGTGCGCCATGGTGATGGCCTGGATCGCGACCCGGCCGCCGGGGGCCAGATTGCGCTCGATGGCCTGGAAGTAGTCCGGCAGATACCGGCGGCCGACCGCCTCGATCATCTCCACCGAGACCACTGCGTCGAACATTTGTTCCTCGGCTACCTCGCGGTAGTCGGCCAGGCGCACCTCGATCCGGTCGGACAGGCCGGCCGCGGCGATGCGCCTGCGGGCCAGTTCCCGCTGTTCCTCCGAAAGGGTCACGGTCAGCACCGTGGCACCGCGCTCGCCGGCCGCCTTGATCGCCAGCGAACCCCAGCCGGAGCCGATCTCCAGCACCCGCGTGCCCTTGCGGACCCCGGCCGCGTCCAGCATCGCGTCGATCTTGCGGAGCTGGGCGGCGTGCAGGTCGCCGGGGCCGTCGGCGTCCGCGACCGGGTCGAACAGCGCCGAGGAGTAGGTCATCGAGGGGTCGAGGAAGGCCTCGAACATTTCGTTGGACAGGTCGTAGTGCGCGTGCGCGTTGTGCCGCGCCCCGTGCTCGTCGCCGTCGTGCTCGCGCGGGACGTGGTCGGCCGCCAGCCCGCGCAGCTTCTGCAGCGGCCTGGGGATCAGGCCCTCCAGCCGGGAGGCCAGCTCGGTCAGCAGCGCTACCAGCTCGTCGCCGGTGGCGGTGTCCCAGGCGCCGGTCTGATACGCCTCGCCGAAGCCGATCAGGCCGTCGGCGCCCAGCCGGTTCAGGAACTCCTTCGGCCGCCGGACGCGCAGCACGGGGCCGCCGCCTCCGGGCACCCCGGCGCCGGCCAGGGCCAGCCCGTTCGGGGCGACCACGGTCACCGGGATTTCCTTCAGTGCGTGAGTGAAAAGTCGGCGCGCTATGCGCGCCCGGACCGGACGGTCCGGGACCCGGGCCAGGTCCGGCCAGCGGGCGGTGTCGATCAGCGGGATCGGCGGGTGCGTCATGGTTCTCGCTCCGAGATGGTGATCTGTCTCTGAACGCCTTCAGTAACGTAACACGCTCTTGATCGTTAAGCGCGGACTCGCCCGGCGGGGGTCAGGACCCGTTGTAAGCCCTCGGGCGCGGCCGCTTGGAAGGCCTCGGCGATCACCTCGGCGTAGCGGGGCGGCCGGGCTCCGGCCTCGTCCGCGGCGCCGTTCTGATCGAGGAGACACGTATAACTGAATGCCAGGACCAGCCGATTCCAATCCCGGGCGCGGGAAAGAAGTGTGTGGCCCGAGCCCGGCAGGACGATCCGCGCCACGTCGTGGCCCTCGGCCCGGGCGCGCGCGGCGTACTCGAAGGACGAGCGCGGCGACGTGACGTGATCGCGGGTTCCGTGCGCGAGCAGCAGACGCCGCCCGGCCAGCTGCCCGGTGGGCTCCTCTGCCGGCAGCCAGGGCGCCAGCCCCAGCACGCCGACCACGCCGGGCGCGTCCGCGGCGTTCACCACGGCCCGGCCGCCGAGCGAGTGCCCGGCCAGTACCAACGGCACGTCGCCGTACCGCTCGGCCAACCGCGTGACGGCCCATCGCACATCCGGCACCGGAGCGCTCTCGGCCCCGTTCCACCCCTGATACCGGAAGCACATCGTGTGCACCGCGACCCCGCGCCCGGCCAGCACCGGGGCCACGGCGCGCGCGATCATCCGCACCCGGGTCACCGGCCCGCCCCGCCGCCGCGGCGCCTGGTGCGAAAGCTCTTTGCCGCCGTGCGTCAACAGCAGGACGCCGACCACCTTGTCCGGGAGCTGATGGACCGGCGGGTCGAGGCGGGGTTCGGATTCCCTGCTCACGGGAGCGAGGGTACCGCTGAAAGGTTCGCGTTGCTAAGCATCATCTCAACGGGCGGGTGAACGAGGGCCGTCGGTGCGGGGCTGATACCCGCGCTGTCGGCTGATCCGATCGAAGCACGGCGACACTCCCGCGAGCGAAAACCCCGAAGCCCGTCGGAGCCGAAGCTCCGACGGGCTCCGAACCGGGACCGGGCGGTCGACCTCACGCTGCCTTGCGCTGGTCTCCCGCGGCCTCGGCGAACTCGTCGCGCGGGCGCTCGATGGAGCCCAGGCCGACGGCCTCGCGGCGGAAGAACAGGGCCAGCGTCCAGTCGGCGATGACGCGGATCTTGCGGTTGAAGGTGGGGACCCGGCTCATGTGGTACGTGCGGTGCATGAACCAGGCCGGCCAGCCGCGCAGCCGGATGTTGTAGACGTCGGCGACGCCCTTGTGCAGGCCGAGGGAGGCCACCGAGCCGACGTGCTTGTGCTTGTACTCGCGGGGCTCGAAGCCGCGGACGGCCGCCACCACGTTGTCCGCCAGCTGCTTGGCCTGCCGGACCGCGTGCTGCGCCGACGGGGAGCACCACTTGCCGGGGTTGGCCAGGTCCGGGACCTGCGCGCCGTCGCCGGCCGCCCAGACGTTGGTGAAGCCCTCGACCAGCAGGGTCGGGTCGGCCTTGACGTGGCCGCGCTCGCCCAGCGGGACGCCGAACTTCTGCACCACCGGGTTCGGCTTGACGCCGGCGGTCCACACGATCGTGGAGGCCACCATCTTGGTGCCGTCCGACAGCTGCACCCGGCGGTTGACGCAGGACTCCAGGAAGGTGTTCAGCTTGACCTGGATTCCGCGCTTCTCCAGCTCGTGCACGGTGTACTCGCCGAGCGCCGGCCGCACCTCGGGCAGGATGCGCCCGGAGCCCTCGACCATCACCCAGCGCATGTCCTCCGGCTGGATGTTGGGGTAGATCTTGCAGGCGTCGCGGGCCATGTCCTCCAGCTCGGCGATGGCCTCGATGCCGGCGAAGCCGCCGCCGATGAAGACGAAGGTGAGCGCGCGGCGGCGGATCTTCTCGTCCTTGGTGGTGGCCGCGATGTCCATCTGGCCCAGGACGTGGTTGCGCAGCGCTATGGCCTCTTCGATCTGCTTGAAGCCGATGCCGTTCTCGGCCAGCCCGGGGATCGGCAGGGTGCGCGCGATCGAGCCGACCGCGATCACCACCTGGTCGAACTCCAGCTCGTAGGGGTCGCCGGCGATCGGCTCGATCGAGGCCACCTTGCGCTCGTGGTCGATGTCGGTGACCCGGGCGGTGAGCACCTCGGCGCGCTTGAGCACCGAGCGCAGCGGCACCACGACGTGCCGCGGGGACAGGGAGCCGGCCGCCGCTTCGGGCAGGAACGGCTGGTAGGTCATGTACGAACGCGGGTCGACGACCGTGACCAGCGCTTCGTCCTTGCCGAGCTTCTTGAGAATGCGGTGCGCCGTGTACATCCCGACGTACCCGCCGCCAACGATCAGAATCCGAGGGATCGCCTTGCCGTTCCCGCTCGCCTTGCCCACTTTGATGCTCGCCTCCGCCGCCTAGTCCAAGGCCGCCGTCTCGACGCTCGATCTTCTTACTTTTCAAGCGTAGAGACGTTCAGAGCGTGCCCGGTGCGACGTGTGTTAACGGCAGATGTCGGCGGGAAGATTTGGGCGCATTTGGCGCCAGATGTGCCGGTGACGCTGGTCACATTGTGAGGAACATTACAGCTGCTCAGACACAGTGTCAGGTACTGAGACACATTCGACGTCGCGTAGAAGAATGCGTTCGACGAAGTGTAGAAGAAAACGCCGCCCGGGTAATACGAGCGGCGTTTCCCGTTGGTTCCCGCCCCGGGCTCAGTTCCCGAACGGCTGGATCTGCTGGTCCGCCTGCGCGATGAAGGACTGGTCCATCGTCAGCGCCCAGCGCGGGTCCGCCACGATCGCGTAGAGCTGGTCGTCGGTCAGCGGGCCGTTGCTCCACTCCACGACGTTGATCTGGAGGTGGTCCGGCCGTTCGATGGTGATCGAGTTGTTGTGCGTCTTCGGGCCGTTGGCCGGCTCGCCGGTGCCGTGGACGACATAGACGATCGTCCCGTCGGAGAGCGTGCCCGCCGCGCAGTAGTCCGTCTCGTACATCGGATTGCAGGTCGACTGCAGGTGGTGGCCGTCCAACTCACTCTTGTTCACCGAGACCGAGAACCTGGTCGTCCCCCGCGGCGTGCTCCAGCTCAGGGTGGTGTTCGCGTTGGTGCCGGGGGGTTCGGCGCCGCCGCCGAACCCGGACGCCGAGCCGGGCCCGGTCTTGCGCAGGTCGTCCCGCAGGATCCAGGCGACGGCCTGCCCGTCCGCGGTCGCCGGGTCGGTCGGGGTCCCGGTCGCGGTCGGGGGCTTCCAGGAGGCCGGGATCGAGCCGATCACGGTGTTCGGGCCCGACGTCGAGGAGCCGGGGTTCGTCGGCGGCTGGGACTGCGGGGTCCGCGCCGGTGGCGTGGCCCCGGCTGGCGTCGGGCCGGCGGCCGTCGTGACCGGAGCGGACTGCGCGGCCGGTGTACCGCTAGGGCCGCCGGCGTTCACCGAGTGCGACCCGCCGGAGGCGAACCCGCCGCCCAGCGCGACCGCCCCGGCGGCCACCCCGGCCACCGCCGCGGCGCCGCCGACCATGCCGAACAGCCTTTCGCGGCGCCGGATCCGGCGGCCGTGGGTCAGCGCCTCGCCGGCCAGACCGCCGAGCGGCGGCGGTCGCAGACCGGCCAGCTCGTCCTCGATCCGGTCGCGGATGTTGTCTTCAGACGTCATGAGGATTCTCCAATCGCGTGCCGTGGAAGTGGGCCGCGGGGCCCTCAGACCGGCAGGTCCTCGCCGAGCAGGTTCCGGAGTTCGGCCAGGCCGCGCAGGCTGGCCGACTTCACCGCGGACCGGCTCATCCGCAACGCTGACGCCGTCTCCTCGACACTGCGGTCCTCCCAGTACCGCAGGACGATGACGGCGCGCCGCTTCGGCGTCAGCCGGGCCAGCGCGGCCAGCAGGGACAGGCGCAGTTCGGCGCGGTCCTGGCCGCCGTCCCCCGCCTGCTCCGGCAGGTCGTCGGACGGCCGCTCGTGCCAGGACCGGCGCCTTTGCTGGCTCAGGAACTCGCGCACGATGATCTGCCGCACATAGGCGTCGACGGCGCCGTCACCGTGGATCCGGTGCCACGCCGCGTAGGCCTTCGCCAGGCCGATCTGTGTGAGGTCCTGCGCCCGGTGCCAGTCCCCGCACATCAGGTACGCCGTGCGGCGTAACCGATCGGCCCGCGCCACCGCGAACTCCGTGAACTCCTGGTCCCTGATCGCCCGGTCCACCCCGACCCGCTTCCCTCGTGTGTGAGCCCGAAGGCCGCTGTCACAAGGAGGTATGCAGTGACAGCGGCCTTCGGATGCACTTCGCAGGTCAGGCGATGCTCGCGGCGATCCCGTCCAGGATGTCCCGCTCGCTGACCACGACCTCCGGCACGGTCAGGCCGGACGCCACCCGCTCCATGATCGCCAGCAGGATCAGCGCTCCGGCGCCGATCACGTCGGCGCGGCCGGGGTGGATCGCCGGGACCGCCTTGCGCTGCTCGGCGGTCATGCCGAGCAGCTGGTCGGTGAGGTCCCGGATCCGGCCGAGCGAGAGATGCGACAGGTGGACGCGGGAGGAGTCGTACTCGGCCAGGTCCAGCGCGACCGCGCCGAGCGTGGTCACCGTGCCGGCCAGGCCGACCAGGGTGCGGGCCTCGTCCAGCGGCACCGCCTCGGCGGCCCGGTCGATCAGCTTCCCGATGTCCGCGCGCGCGGCCTTGACCTGGGCCTCGGTCGCGATCCCGGAGCCTTTCAGGTGCCGCTCGTACATCCGCACCGAGCCCATGTCGACGCTGCGGGCGGCGATCACCCCGCGCTCGCCGTCGCCGAGGACGAACTCCGTGGAGCCGCCGCCGATGTCGATGACCAGGTAGGGCGCCTGGTGCCGGTCGTGCGGCAGTTCGGTGGTGGCGCCGGCGAAGGAGAACCGGGCCTCCTCGTCGCCGCTGGCCACATACGGCTCGACGCCCAGGATGCCCTTCACGCCCCGGACGAACTCCCGCCGGTTCTCGGCGTCGCGGGTGGCGCTGGTGGCGACGAAGCGCAGCGGGATCGGCGTGCCGCCGCTGTGCCGCTCGATCAGGTCCTGGTACTCCAGGCAGGCGGCGAAGGTGCGCTCCAGCGCGGCCGGGGCCAGCCGGCCGGTGGCGTCCACCCCCTCGCCGAGCCGCACGATGCGCATCTCGCGCACCACGTCGTCGGTCTTACCGGTCTTCTGGTGGACGTCCGCGATCAACAGCCTGATGGAGTTGGTGCCGCAGTCGATCGCGGCGACGCGCTTGGTCATGTCGTTCATGTTCCGCTACGCACCCGGTTCTACGCCCGGTACGACACATTGCCCGGCCTTCCACCACTCCGGCAGCAGCGCCAGCGCCTCGTCACCCAGCGGGTTCACCCCGGGGCCGACGGCCAGGGTGTGGCCGACCAGGACGTGCAGGCACTTCACCCGGTCCGGCATGCCGCCGGCGGTCGGGAATCCGTCCAGCACCTCGATGGCGTCGCGCCGGGCCCGGTAGTCCTCGTCGGCGGCGCGGTAGGCGGCGGCCAGCTCCGGGTCGGTCTTCAGGCGCTCGGTCATCTCCTTCATGAGACCGGAGGCCTCCAGGGTGCCGATCGCCGAGGCCGCCTTCGGGCAGGTCAGGTAGAACAGCGTCGGGAACGGCGTGCCGTCGGGCAGCCGCGGCGCGGTCTGGACGACGTCCGGGTTGCCGCACGGGCAGCGGTGCGCGACCTGGCGCACGCCGCGGGGCGTACGGCCCAGTTGGGCCTGGACGGCGGCCAGGTCGACCTGGTCGACCGGGGGCGGCGCGGCGGCGTCGGCGCTCGCGGCCGCTTCCGGGGCGACGGGGGCGGTGCGGGCGGGGTCCGGGGTGGGGGCGTCGTTCGTCATGGCCTGTCCAGCCTACGTGCCCTCGGCGCTACGCACTTCCTCCGGCGGCGCCGAGGGAGGTACTTCCGTTGGAGTACGGCTGCTGACTCCTGATGGGGGACGCGTAGATCAAACGCGTGCTGCGAGGGTCGTGAGGTCATCGCGAACCTGAGTCACGTATACGTCGAGGGGGACGTACCAGATGCTTCCGGCTTTGCGCGTGGTGGCAGTGCTCCACGCGCTCTCCTTCCTACTGCAACCGATTCTGGCCGGGCTGTTCCTGTCCGGCCAGGATTCGGCCATCGATTCGCACGCCACCAACGCCGGGATCGTGGTGCTGCTGTGCCTGATCCTGACCGTCCTGGCGTTCCCGGCCTGGCGCAAGGACCTCGTTCCGCGCGCGGCGTTCACCACGTCCCTGTCGTTGCTGGTCGCCGAGGGCGTCCAGATGTACGCCGGCTTCGCGCACCTGATGTGGCTGCACGTCCCGCTCGGTGTGGTGATGATGGGCGGCCTGGCGACGGTGATGCCGCTGGTGATGCGGCCGTACAAGCCGGCGATGGCGGCCGGTTCGGCCGGTGCCGTCGTGGCCTTCCCCGGTGCGGAGGCCGGGGAATGAGTGCTTTGCGTCTGTCCCGCCGCAGCGCGCTGCGGCTCTTCGGCGGTGCCGGGATGGCCGCGGTGCTGGCGCCGACGCTGGCCGGTTGTGCCAAGCCCGGCAGCGACGGGATCAACCCCGGGACCCTGAAGAGCTCGGCGAAACTGCCGCAGCCGTTCACCGTGCCGCTGCCGATCCTGAAAGCTCTGGCCCCGGACTCCACCGACGCGCAGGGCGTCCACTACTCGATGACGCTGAAGCAGGCCGAGGTCGAGATCCTGCCCGGCTACCAGACGAAGATCTTCGGCTACAACGGGACCTTCCCCGGGCCGTATCTGGACGTCCACGCCGGCACGCCGGTGGTCGTGCACCAGACCAACCAGCTGCCGGTGCCGATCGTCACCCACCTGCACGGCGGCCTGACCCCGCCGAGCGACGACGGCTTCCCCACCGACCTGGTGTTCCCGCAGGCGCTGGCGGACATGGCGAATCCGGGGATGGCGGCGTCGATGTCCGGGATGGACGGGATGCCGTCGATGACGGACCCGCTGGCGCGCATGACCGCGGTGCAGCGGGACTACGTCTTCCCGCTCAACCAGCGCGCGGCCACGCTCTGGTACCACGACCACCGGATGGACTTCACCGGGGTGCAGGTGTGGCGGGGCTTGTTCGGGCTCTGCGTCGTGCGCGACGCCGAGGACGACAAGCTGCCGCTGCCCAAGGGCGAGCGCGAGATCCCGCTGATGATCGTGGATCGCGCCTTCGACGGCGACGGCCAGCTGATCTACCCGGAGAAGGACCCGACGCTGCTCGGGAAACCGAGCATGGACAAGTCGATCTCGGCCGGTGCGCAGGGCGACGTGGTGCTGGTGAACGGTGCGCCGTGGCCGTACCTGGAGGTCGCGGCGGTCAAGTACCGGCTGCGGATCCTCAACGCCTCCAACGCGCGCCGCTACGAGCTGAAACTGGACGGCCCAGGGGGCGGGGAGTTCATCCAGGTCGGCTCGGACGGCGGCCTGCTGGCCGCGCCGGTCACCCACTCCACGCTGGCCATGGCCGCGGCCGAGCGTTTCGACGTGGTCGTGGACTTCTCGAAGTACCCGGTCGGTTCGACGGTGACGCTGAAGAACGCCGCCGACAGCGGCGGTCCCGGCCTGGTGATGCAGTTCAAGGTGACGTCGCAGGCCACTGACGATTCCTCGGTCCCGGCGACGCTGTCCACCATCGACAAGCCGGCGGTCGACGGGGCCAAGCGAAAGCTGGTCTTCTCGTTGCAGGCAGACAAGTGGCAGATCAACGGTAAGGACTTCGATCCGGCGCACCCGCTGCTGAAGCCGGTGTTCGGCAAGACCGAGGAGTGGACGGTGACCTCGGTCGAACGGCACTCGGTGCACGTCCACGGGGCGCACTTCCAGGTCACCGCGCGGGGCACCGGCGGGGCCGGGGAGTACGACCACGGCTGGAAGGACACCGTGGAGCTGTCTCCGGGTTCTGAGGTCAAGTTCGCGATCCGGTTCGACGGCTATCGCGGCCGGTATGTCGCGCACTGCCACAACCTGGAACACGAGGACATGGCGATGATGGCGGCCATCCAAGTGGTCTGATCCGCTGTCGGTGATCCGGGCCGGTCCGCCGCCGATCCGGCGGCGATCAGCCGCCGATTCACCGATCTACTGCGGCCGATGTGCCGCCGCCGGCGCCAGGGGCACCCGCCAGACCACGCGGGTGCCCTCGGCGTCTTCGGCGGGCCCGGCGTGGAAGCTGCCGCCGAGTTCGTCCGCGCGGGCGGCGAGGTTCGCCAGCCCTTGCGCGGCGGTGCGCGGGTTCGGTTCCCAGGCCGGCATCGGGGCGCTGCCGTCGTCGTGGACGTCGAGGGTCAGTGTGGTGGCCGGTCCGGTCTCGACCGTCACCACCACCTCGACCCTGGTCGCACCGGCGTGTTTGGCCGTGTTGGCCAGCGTTTCGCGGACGGCGGCCACCAGGTGCGCGCCGGTGCCGGCGGTGACGAGGGAGTCCAGCGGGCCGGTGAAGCGGACCGAGGGCTCGAAGCCGAGGACGCGGGCCGCGCGGGAGGCCTCGCGCAGGACCCGGGCGCGCGTGGAGGTGGCCTCCTGGTCGGCGGAGAGCTGGAGGTCGAAGATGGTGGTGCGGATCTCGGCGATCGCGGCGTCGAGTTCGTCCATCACACTGTCCAGGCGGTCGGCGGCGGCCGGGAGGTCCGGGCCGGGCCCAGTGAGGCGGCGGCGCAGCGTCTGCAAGGACAGGCCGGCGGCGAAGATGCGCTGGATGGTGAGGTCGTGCAGATCGCGGGCGATGCGCTCGCGGTCGGCGTAGACGGCCAGCCGGTCCTCGGCGGCCCGGGCCTCGGTGAGGGCCAGTGCCAGCCCGGCCTGGTGCGCGAAGGCGGTGGCCAGCCGGGCGTCCTCGTCGTCGAAGGTCCGCCGGCCCGGTGCGTTGGCCAGGACCAGGGTGCCGATGGGGCGGTCGTCGCGTTGCGCCAGGGCGGCGTAGACGAGCGCTCCGAACCGGCGGTAGGGCGGCGCGAGCTCCTCGGGTTCGGCGTCCCCGGCCTCCATGACGAAGGCGCGGCCGGTGAGGGCCACTTCCACCGAGCGCCGATGCGGTTCCACCCGCGCGCCGCGCACCTCGTCGGCGGCCAGCCCGGTGGCCACGTCGACGCGCCAGGTGCCGCCCTCGTGGTGCAGCAGCAAGGAGCAGTGGTCGGCGCCGGAGGCTTCGCGGGCCCGCTCGGCGACCAGGACGAGGACTTCGTGGGGATCCTCGGCGAGCAGCATCAGGGTGATGACGTCCGTGGCCGCCGAGAGCCAGGACTCGCGGCGGCGGGCGGCGGCCAGGTCGGCGCGCAGGGCGGCTATTTCGGGCGATTCGGACATCGCCTCGATCTTAAGCCGCCCGCGCGCCGCCTGCCTTCTGTGCTGCTCCCGCCGGCTGCCGGCCCCGCAGGCCATTTCCTGCGGGGCCGGTGTCCGGTGCTACTCCCGGAACTCGCCGGCGACCCGCAACAGGATGTCGTTCGCCTCGACCTCGCCGATGGTGACCCGCACGCCCTCGCCGGCGAACGGCCGGACCACGATGCCGGAGACCTCGGCCATCGCGGCGAACTCCACGGTGCGCTCGCCCAGCCGCAGCCAGACGAAGTTGGCCTGGCTCTCCGGGACGGTCCAGCCCTGTGCGCGCAGCCCCTCGATGACCCGGGTGCGCTCCTGGACCAGCGCCTCGCAGCGCTCCAGCAGCGGCTTCTCGGCCCGCAGCGACTCGATCGCGGCCACCTGGGCCAGGCTGTTCACGCCGAACGGCACCGCGGTCTGGCGCAGCGCCGCGGCCACCGGCTCGTGCGCGACGGCGAAGCCGATCCGCAGACCGGCCAGGCCGTAGGCCTTGGAGAAGGTGCGCAGGACGGCCACGTTGGGGCGGTCGCGGTAGAGCTCCAGGCCGTCCGGGCTGCTGTCGTCCCGCACGAACTCCCGGTACGCCTCGTCGATCACCACCAGCACGTCGCTCGGCACCCGGTCCAGGAACCGCACCAGGTCGTCCTTGGAGATCGCGACGCCGGTCGGGTTGTTCGGGTTGCAGACGAAGATCAGGCGGGTGCGGTCGGTCACCGCGGCGGCCATCGCGTCCAGGTCGTGGTGCTCGTCGGGGGTCAGCGGCACCTTGATCGAGGTGGCCCCGGAGATCTGGGTGATGATCGGGTACGCCTCGAACGAGCGCCACGCGTAGATCACCTCGTCGCCCGGGCCCGAGGTGGCCTGCAGCAGTTGCTGCGCCACGCCGACCGAGCCGGTGCCGGTGGCGATGTGCTCCGCCGGGACGCCGAAGTGCTCGGCGAGCTCGGCGGTCAGCGCCGCGACGCCCATGTCGGGGTAGCGGTTGAAGCTCTCCGCGGACTTCTGGACCGCTGCCAGCACGCCCGGGAGCGGCGGGTAAGGGTTCTCATTCGAGGACAGCTTGAAGGCGGAGGTGTCGGGGATCTTTCCCGCTTTGTAAACGGGGATGCCGCGCAATGCTCCACGGAGCTTCGGGGTCTGGACGTCGTCGGCCACGGCTGGAATCTCCTTCTCGGGGTTGATCTCAGATTAACCGCCGCCGGACTTTTCGCCGACCGTCCTGAGCGGGACAAATGAGGTGTGACCCTCAACGGATTCCCTTACGGAGAGTTGCTGTTCGGTACGGACGGTCAGGTGGCCGACCCCTCTCAACGCGGCGTCGCCCCGGCGGTGGCGCTCGGCGCGGATGTCACGGACGTTCTGGTGCTCTCACACGGCTGGCTGGACGACGCCTCGCGTGCGCAGATCCTGTACGACGGCCTGACCCGGGCCATGGTCCAGGCCGGCGGCGCCCCGCCGGGACTGGCCGTGCTCGGGATCGTGTGGCCGGCCCGGCGATTCGACGCGGCTCCGGAGGTCGAGGCCACGGCGGCCATGAACGATCCGAGCGGCCGGACCGCCGCGTCCTACGTCACCCGGCTCCGGAACCGGGTCCGGACCGAGATCATCGACCTGCCGGCCGCGGCGGAGTACGCCAACCCCGGCGACCATCAGGCCACGTTCTTGGGGCTGGACCCCAGGGAACTGCTGGCGAGGTTCGGTCGGCTGGAGGACGGGATCTACGCCGTCATGAACCTGGCGACCTACTACGAGATGAAGGCGCGGTCCGGCAACGTCGGCCGGGGTTTGGCGCCGGTGTTGGCGGCGGTGCGGGCGGCCCGGCCCTCCGTGCGGCTGCACCTTGCCGGGCACAGCCTCGGGTCCCGGGTGATGGCCTCGGCGCTGGCCAACTGCGAGCCGCTGCCGGTGTCGTCGGCGATGCTGATCCAGGGCGCGCTGTCGCAGTTCGGCTTCGCGAAGCACTGGGACGGTGTGCACGACGGCCTGTTCCGCCCCGGGCTGTTCGGCGGGCGGCTGCGGGGGCCGGTGGTCGTGACGCACTCGCGGCACGACGAGATGGTCGGCATCATCTACGACCTGGCCTCGCGGCTGGTCGACGACCAGACGGACTCGGCCGGCCGGGCTCCGGAGGACGCCGCGCGTGCGGAGTTCGCGGCGATCGGGTCCCATGGCGCGCTGTGCACACCGGAGTCGGTGTGGGGCGAGATGCTGCCGGTCTCGGGGGCCGGCTACGCGTTCCGGGCCGGGGCGATCAGCAATCTGGATTCGAGTGCCTACATCCGGAGCCACTTCGACGTGATGACGCCGGAGGTGGGGAAGGCGCTGGTCGGGATGGTCACGGCGGGCGAGGTGCGCTGAGCGGACCGGCGGCGACGCTTCATGGCCGGATCTGTCATGGCCGGATCTGTCACTCGCGTGTCATTGCGGACTTCGGCGCGTGCGGCGACGCTATGAATATGAGCCGCCGCGTGGTGTTCCTGGTCTTCCCGCGGTTCCAGCTGCTCGATCTGACCGGGCCGCTGGAGGTGTTCGCGCAGGCCGACTCGCTGTTCGGGCCGGGGCGTGAGCGTTACCAGACCTCGGTCGTGGCGCTTGATCCCGCGGCGGTGACGGCGTCGGACGGATTGGCCGTCGTGCCGCATCAGACGATGGCCGAGGCCGCCGATGCGGCGATCGACACGCTGGTGGTGGTCGGCGGGCGCGGGGTGCGCACCGCGATCCACGATCCGGTTTACGTGGACTGGGTCCGGGCCAGCGCCGCTCGGGCCCGGCGGGTCACCTCGGTCTGCACGGGCGCGTTCCTGCTCGCGGCGGCCGGGCTGCTGGACGGTCGGCGGGTGGCGACGCACTGGAACGCCTGCGAGGAGTTCGCCGCCCTGTTCCCGCACGTCCGGGTCGAGGCGGACCCGATCTTCATCCGCGACGACCCGATCTGGACGTCGGCCGGGGTCACCGCCGGTGTGGACCTGGCGCTGGCGCTGGTCGAGGACGACTTCGGCGCGGCGGTGGCGCGGCGGATCGCGAAGCAGCTGGTGGTGTTCGTGCAGCGGCCCGGCGGGCAGGCGCAGTTCAGCACGCAGCTGGCGGCGCAGCGTCCGGAGCGTGATGCGCTGCGGGAGGTGCAGGACTGGATCGCCGACCATCTCGAAGACGATCTGAGCCTGCCGGCGCTGGCCCGGCGGGCGGCGCTGAGCGAGCGGCACTTCTCGCGCGTGTTCCGGGCCGAGACCGGGATGACGGTGGCGGCCTACGTCGAGGCCGCACGGCTCGAAGCGGCGCAGCGGCTGCTGGAGAGCACGGGGGACGGCCTGGACCGGATCGCGCGCAGCTGCGGGTTCGGGACCGTCGAGACCATGCACCGGACCTTCAACCGGACGATCCGGGTGACACCCGGGGAGTACCGGCGGCATTTCAGTTCCCACCGTTAGGGATCCGTAGAAAGAGGAAGTCACCATGACCCGCCGCATCGCCATCCCCCTGTTCCCCGGCTTCATGCCCCTGGACCTCGTCGGCCCCTACGACGTCCTGCGCTTCCTGCCGGACACCGAGACCGTCTTCGTCGCCGCCGAACCCGGCGTCATCCCCGGCGCCGACGGCGGCTTCGGCCTCCAGGCCCAGGCCGCCCCGGCCGACATCGAATCCTGCGACATCCTGCTGGTCCCCGGCGGCGGCGGAACCCGCGACTACGAGGCGCGCAAACCGCTGATCGACTGGATCGGCCGCATGCACGAGACCACCACCTGGACCACCTCGGTCTGCACCGGCTCCCTCCTGCTCGGCGCGGCGGGCATCCTGAAAGATCTCGACGCCACCACCCACTGGAACGCCGTCAAGGATCTGGAGTCGCACGGCGCCCACTACACCGCCGACCGCGTGGTCCGCCGCGGCAAGGTGATCACGGCCGCCGGCGTCTCCTCGGGGATCGACATGGCCCTCACGCTGGCCGGCCTGATCGAGGGCGACGAGTTCGCGAAGGCGGTGCAGCTGTGGATCGAGTACGACCCGCAGCCGCCGCACGACACCGGGTCGGTGGCGAAGGCGGGGCCGGAGTTGGTGCGGCGGACGCCGGAGCTGATTCGGGAGGGCGGCGCGCGGCGGGGGTAGTGCGAGGCGCTGCCTGAGCCGCGAGTGGGTTCGCTGCCGAGCGGCGCGGGCCGCGGGCAAAGCCGTGGCCGGCGCGGGCCGCGGGTAGGAGTCGGCACTGCATGATCGTGCTGGTTGCTCAGCGGCGAGATGACCTGTCCGAACACCGCCAGCCCCGCCGCACTCCGCTGCCTAAGGTCGGTGAAGTGGTCGCGATTTCAACCACTTCACCAAGCCTTAGGGGATTGTCATGGATCTTGCATTGCGCGGCCGCGTCGCCGTTGTCACCGGCGGCAGTAAGGGCATCGGCCTCGCTGTGGTCAGGACGTTGCTGGAGGAGGGCGCGTTCGTCGTCGCGGCTTCGCGCTCCGAGTCGGCGGGGCTGGCGGCGTTGGCCGGCCCGAACCTGCTTCATGCGGCCGGCGATCTGCTGGATCCGGTGTTTCCGGGGCAGGTGGTGGCTCGGGCCGTGGACGCTTTCGGCGGCCTCGACATTCTGGTCAACAACGCCGGTGGTCCCCCGCCGGGTGTCGTGCTGCCGCGCGGGCCGTTCCTGGACGGGACCGACGTCGACTGGCAGGCGATCTTCGAGTTCAACCTGTTCGCCGTCATGCGGCTGACGCGCGCCGCGCTGCCGCACTTGGTCGAGCGCGGCGGGACGATCGTCAACGTCTCCTCCTCGCTGGCGCGGCAGCCCGGGACCAACAACTACGAGTACTCGGCCGCCAAGGCGGCGCTCGCGCATGTCTCGAAGGGATTGGCCGAGGAGTTCGGGCCGCGGGGAGTGCGGGTCAATGCCGTGTCGCCCGGTGTCACGCGGACCAATTGGTGGACCGACGAGGGCGGGGTCGCGGACATGTTCGCCGGGGCCATGGGGGTGGACCGCGACACGTTGCTCGACAAGACGTTGCCGGAGATGTTGCGACTGAGCACCGGCCGCTTCGTGGAGCCGCAGGAGGTCGCGGATGTGGTGGCGTTGTTGGCGTCGCCGCGGTCGGGGAGTGTCAACGGGGCGGACTTCGTCGTGGACGGCGGCATGTTGAAGGAGCTGTAGCGGGCTTGCGTGCGGGGTGGCCGCCCGAACAGCCTCCGCCGGGCGGCGCGCGTGGTTTGTGATCGATTGCGGAGCCGCGCGTGGCGGTTTAGGTTACTGGCGAGTAGTACGAGTAGCGCCCGCGCCGAGGAAGAGGCCGCCATGCCAGTGCTCCGCTCCCAGCTGGATCCGTCGTCGGAGGCGGCCCGCGCCGATCGCGAGGCGGTGTTGGCAGCCTTGCAGCGGATCAGGGAGCTCCAGCAGAAGGTGCAGGCCGGCGGCGGGGCGAAGTACTCCGAGCGGCACCGCTCGCGGGGCAAGTTGCTCGCGCGGGAGCGGTTGGATCTGTTGCTGGACGAGGACTCGCCGTTCCTGGAGCTGGCCGCGCTGGCCGGGACGCACGATCCGTCCGAGACGGTCGGCGGCGTGTCGGGGATCGGCACCGTGTCCGGCGTCGAGTGCATGATCGGGGCCAACGACCCGACCGTGAAGGGCGGTGCGGTCGGGCCGTCCGGGGTGGCGAAGCAGTTGCGGATGCTGGAGATCGCCGAGCGGAACCGGCTGCCGCTGATCTCGCTGACCGAGTCGGCGGGTGCCGATCTGCCGCGGCAGGCGGACATCTTCGTGCCGGGCGGAGCCTCGTTCAAGGGGATCTCGCGGTTGTCGGCGGCCGGGATCCCGACGCTGTCCATCGTGTTCGGGTCCTCGACGGCCGGCGGCGCCTATGTTCCCGGCATGAGCGAGTTCACCGTGATGGTGAAGAACCAGGCGGCGGTGTACCTCGGCGGGCCGCCGCTGGTGAAGATGGCGATCAACGAGGACACCGATGACGAGACGCTCGGCGGTGCGGACATGCACGCGCGCATCTCCGGCCTGGCCGACTACCTGGCGCGCGACGAGCGGGACGCGATCCGGATCGGACGGCAGATCGTCGCCGATCTGCGCTGGCGCAAGGCCGGTCCGGGACCGACTGAGAACCCTGATGAACCCCTCTACGCCGCCGAAGACCTGCTCGCGCTGGCCCCGATGGACCTGCGGCGGCCGGTCGAGGTGCGGGAGATCCTGGCCCGGGTGCTGGACGGCTCGCGCTTCTCGGAGTTCAAGCCGCTCTACGGCACCACCCTGGTCTGCGGCTGGGGCTCGATCCACGGCTACCCGGTCGGCATCCTGGCCAACAACGGCATCCTGTTCTCCGAGGAGGCGAACAAGGGCGCGCACTTCATCCAGCTGGCCAACGCCCGCGAGGTGCCGCTGCTGTTCGTCCAGAACATCACCGGCTTCATGGTCGGCTCGCGCTACGAGCGCGGCGGCATCATCAAGGACGGCAGCAAGCTGATCAACGCCGTCTCCAACTCCCAGGTGCCGCACGTGACGCTGATGGTCGGGGCCTCCTACGGCGCCGGCAACTACGGCATGTCCGGCCGCGCCTACGACCCGCGCTTCGTGTTCACCTGGCCGAACCACCGGATCGCCGTGATGGGTGGCCGGGAGCTGGCCGGGGTGATGTCGATCGTGCAGCGGCAGAAGGCTGAGAAGGCCGGGCAGCCGTACGACGAGGCCGCGGACGCGCAGACCCGGGAGTTCATCGAGGCGATGGTCGACGGGCAGTCCGACGCCGTCTACGCCAGCGGCCGGCTGTGGGACGACGGGGTGATCGACCCGCGGCAGAGCCGGACCG
Source organism: Catenulispora pinistramenti (assembly GCF_018274385.1). Lineage (GTDB taxonomy): Bacteria > Actinomycetota > Actinomycetes > Streptomycetales > Catenulisporaceae > Catenulispora > Catenulispora pinistramenti. Next base: position 63,186 of record NZ_JAAFYZ010000004.1, read on the forward strand.
TGCTCGGGCTCGCGTTGTCGGCGATCGACTCCGGGCCGGTGGCCGGGACCCGGGCGTTCGCGCCGTTCCGGATGTAGCCCGTTTGCGGGCCGCCGCCGCGCGGATCGTGACGACAGTCACAGCTCCACGACCGACATTCCGACCTGTGAGACAGTGACGCCATGCCGACGAATCCGACGTTCTCCACCGTGCTAGTGGCCAATCGGGGCGAGATCGCCCGGCGGGTCTTCCGCACTGCCAAGGCCATGGGCCTGCGCACCGTCGCCGTGTATTCCGAGCCGGACGCGGACGCCCCGCACGTGCGCGAGGCCGACGTCGCGGTGGCCCTCGGCGGCAGTACCAGCGCGGAGTCGTACCTGGATGTCGCGAAGATCCTGGAGGCGGCGCGCAAGACCGGCGCGGACGCCGTCCACCCCGGCTACGGCTTCCTGTCGGAGAACGCCGGCTTCGCCGAGGCCTGCGCCGAGGCCGGGATCGTGTTCGTCGGCCCGTCCCCGGACGCGATCCGGAAGATGGGGATCAAGCACGAGGCGAAGGCGATCGCCAAGGCGGCCGGGGTCCCGGTGCTGCCGGACGCGCTGCTCACCACCGACGAGCCCGACGACTGGCGCAAGGCCGGCGAAGGCGTCGGATTCCCGTTGCTGGTCAAGGCTTCGGCCGGCGGCGGCGGCAAGGGTATGCGGCTGGTGACCGTGGTGGACGAACTGGAGAACGCGGTCTCCGGGGCCCGGCGCGAGGCGGCAGCCGCGTTCGGGGACGGGACCGTGTTCCTGGAGCGCTACCTGACCGAATCCCGGCATATCGAGATCCAGGTCTTCGGCGACAGCCACGGCAACGCGGTGTTCTACGGCGAGCGCGAGTGCTCGGTGCAGCGACGGCACCAGAAGGTCGTCGAGGAGGCGCCCTCACCCGTGGTCGGCGCGGCGGTCCGGGCCCGGATGGGCGAGGTCGCGTGCGCGCTGGTGCGCGAGCTCGGCTATGTCGGCGCCGGGACAGTGGAGTTCCTGTTCGACGACACGGACGACTCCTATTACTTCCTGGAGATGAACACCCGGCTCCAGGTCGAGCACCCGGTCACCGAGGAGGTCTGGGGCCAGGACCTGGTTCGCAAGCAGTTCGAGGTCGCGAACGGCGCCGAGCTCACCGCGCCGGACCCGGAAGGCCTGCACGGCCACGCGATCGAGGTCCGGATCTACGCCGAGGACCCGGCCCGCAAGTACATCCCTTCGCCCGGCACCCTCGCACTGTATGAGCACGCTGATGTGCCCGGGATCCGTTATGAGGACGGGGTGCGCAGCGGCAGCGTCGTCTCGCACTACTACGACCCGATGCTGGCCAAGGTGGTCGCGACCGGCGCCAGTCGGACCGAGGCGGCGCTGAAGCTGGCTTCGGCGCTCGCCGGTATGCGGATCCAGGGCTTGAAGACCAACCGGGATCAGCTCGTCGCGATCCTGCGCGACCCCGACTTCCTGGCCGGGACCACGCGCACTGACTTCCTCGACCTGCACCCCGCGCTGGCGGCGCCGGAAGACCGGGTTGACGTCACCGCGCATCTGGCGGCGGCCATCGCGGTGTCCGTACACCGGCGCCGTACCGCCGGTGGCGCCACGGCTTTCGCCCCGGCCGGCTGGCGGCTGCTGCCGTACGACGGTGCCAACGCGGCGTGGACCCGGCAGGACGTCCGCCGCGCGCCCGAGACACCGGTGACCTACCGGCTGGACGGCTCGACGCTGTACCTGATCCACGGCGGCGCCGAGTACGAGGTTTCCCTGAAGGATCTGGGCCCGGAGTCGGTGCGGGTCACCGTCGACGGCGTCGATCGGCTGTGCCGGGTGCGGGTCGCCGACGACACCGTGGTCTGGGTCGACGACAGCGACGGCGGGCACTCGGCGTGGAAGCCGACGCCCCGGTTCCCCGAGGACGCCGACGCCTCCGCCGCTGATGACGGGGCCGCCGAGGTGCCCGGGACCGTGGTCGCGATCGCGGTGGCGGCCGGGGACCGGGTGAAATCCGGCCAGGTGCTGGTGACCATGGAGGCTATGAAGATGGAGCACCAGGTCAAGGCCGGGCGGGACGGCGTGGTGGCCTCGGTGGACTGCGCGGTGGGGCAGTTCGTGGACGCGCACCAGGTTCTGGTGACTCTGGCCTGATGGGGCGTGCGGGGAATGTAAGTGCCGCGCGCGCATAGTGCTAGCGCGCGGGGCGCTTTCAGCCCAGAATCGGGGCATGCCTGCCACGCAAAGTACTGAGACGCGCGACCCGGTGGAGTTCCACTGGCTCGGCGACATCGTGCGTGTGAACCTCGACGACAACGCGCGCGGTTCCGTCCTGGCCTACGGGGACCAGGAGTGGGACTGGACCGAGTTCGACGCCCGGGTCCGCAAGTGCGTGACCGGGATCCGCAGCGACCGGCTGCAGCGCGGCCAGCGGGTCGCGGTGCTGGCCCGCAACCACCCGGTCCACGTCGAGACCCTGTTCGCGGCCAGCAACATGGGGCTGGTCTGCACCTGGCTGGACTGGCGCCTGGACCGCGCGCGGCTGGTCCACGCGCTGAACGAGGCCGAGGCCCGGATCCTGTTCGTCGGCGAGGAGTTCGTGGACCTCATCGACGGCGCCATGATGGAGATCGCCTCGGTGGTCAGCACGATCACCGTCGGCGGCCGCGAGGACGAATACGAGGAGTGGCTGGAGACCCACGAGACCCACGAGGCGCTGCTGCGTGCGGCCCGGGAACTCGCGGCCGTGAGCGGCGACGACCCGGTGCTGCGGCTCTACTCCTCGACCGGGAAGAAGGGGCCGACCCGCGGTGAGTACACCCATCGCGCGCTGCTGGCCTCGGCCTCGGAGACCCTGCGCCGCAAGTCCCTGGCCCGCGGCGACGTCGAGGCGCTGGACGCGCCGGTGACGGTGCACGAGGCCGCGGTGCGGGTGCTGGCGAACATGTCGGCGGGGGCCGCGACGGTGCTGGTGCGGGAGGAGTAGCCACTGCCGGGAGGAGTAGCTACCGCTTCGCCTCGGCCCGCTTCGCGCGCTCGGTCCGCTCAGCGTGCTCCGCGTGCTCGGCGAGTTCCGGGTGCTCAGCCCGCGGGCCCCGCTCGGCCCGCTGCGTCTTGCGTGCGGCGCGCCGCACCTTGGCCTCGGCCTGCTCCTGCACTATCAGCCGCGGCTGGCCCTCCAGGTGGGACAGGCCGTTCCAGGCCAGGTTCACCAGGTGGGCGGCGACCTCGGCCTTGGGCGGCTTGCGGACGTCGAGCCACCACTGGCCGGTCAGGGCGACCATGCCGACCAGCATCTGGGCGTACATCGGGGCCAGCTTGGGGTCGTAGCCGCGGTGCATGAAGTGCACCCCGAGCAGGTCCTCGACCTGGGAGGCGATGTCGGAGATCAGGGAGGCGAAGTTGCCGGTGGAGGTGGTGACCGGGGAGTCGCGGACCAGGATGCGGAAGCCGTCGGTGCTGGACTCGATGTAGTCCAGCAGCGCGAAGGCCGCCTGTTCCAGCAGTTCGCGGGCGTGTTCGCCGGTCAGGCCGGTGGTCACCATCGACAGCAGCTTGGCCATCTCCCGGTCCACCACGACCGCGTACAGCCCCTCCTTGCCGCCGAAGTGTTCGTACACCACCGGCTTGGAGACCCCGGCCTTGGTCGCGATCTCCTCCACCGAGGTGGCGTCGAAGCCGCGCTCGGCGAACAGCGTCCGGCCGATCTCGATGAGTTGTTCCCGCCGTTCCTTGCCGCTCATCCGGGTGCGGGACGCCGGGGCCGGGGTTCGGGAAGTCACCGTGGCATTCTCTCAGGTTTCTCGCGACATGACGCGACCGGGGTGGAGGCACCCTCCGTATTTCCCGGCCGGACGTCGTCGCGGGTGGGACCGCCCGGGCCCGCTTCGGCTCAGACCGCCTGCGTCTGCTTCATGGCGATGCGCTCGGGCGAGGGCCACCGGACGTCGCGCACCCAGCCCAGCTTCTCGAACACCCAGATGATCCGCGCCGAGGAGTCGATCTGGCCGCGCAGCACGCCGTGCCGGGCCGCGGTCGGGTCCGAGTGGTGCAGGTTGTGCCAGGACTCGCCCATCGACAGCACCGCCAGCCACCACACGTTCCCGGACCGGTCCCGGGAGCGGAACGGCCGCTCGCCGATGGCGTGGCAGATCGAGTTGATCGACCAGGTGGTGTGGTGCAGCAGGCTGATCCGGACCAGCGAGCCCCAGAAGAAGGCGGTCAGTATCCCCTGCCAGCTCCAGGTCACCAGCCCGCCCACGGCCGCCGGCAGCAGCAGCGAGGCCAGCGCCAGGTAGGGGAAGGCCCGCGAGACCCGGACGATCGCCTGGTCCTTGAGCAGGTCCGGGGCGTACTGCTGCTGGTTGGTCTGCTCGATGTTGAACAGCCAGCCGATGTGCGCCCACCACATGCCCTTGATCAGGGCCGGGACGGTCGCGCCGTAGCGCCACGGGGAGTGCGGGTCGCCGTCCTGGTCGCTGTAGCGGTGGTGCTTGCGGTGGTCGGCGACCCAGCGGATCACCGGGCCCTGGACCGCCAGCGAGCCGGCGATCGCCAGCCCCACCCGCAGCGCCCTGCGGGCCTTGAACGAGGAGTGGGTGAACAAGCGGTGGAACCCGACCGTGACGCCGTGCCCGCTGATCGCGTACATCACCACCGCGATGATCAGATCGGTCCACGTCAGACCCCAGCCCCACAGCACCGGGACGGACGCGACCAGCGCCACGAACGGAATCCCGATGAACAGACTGAGCGCGAAGCGTTCCTTGAAGGACTGTTGGTCGCCCCCGAGCGTGCCCCGGCTCGGGACGGGCTCGACGGACTGCTGGGGTACGGCGGTTGCTGTCATCGCGATCATGCCTTGAGGGGAAGTGCCCTTGTGGGGGCTGGCGGATCGGGGGAACTGACCGCAACCTACGCTGCCGTAGGTTGGGTTACAAGGATTACACGGCGGGTGACGCTCGGATGTCCGAACGCTGTACGCCTCCCGGAGGACCGACGGCGGTCGGCGCCGCCCTAATCCCGGGCGCGCGAAGACCCCCGGATGTGGGAAACTGGCGACGACGATCCGCCATGGGGTAATTGGCAGCCCAGCAGACTTTGGATCTGTTTGTCCAGGTTCGAGTCCTGGTGGCGGAGCACTGGCGAGGGCCGGCCGCGGCTGGCCCGCCCCGGCGGGGGTTCGCTCGCAACCCCTCCCCACGATCGCTACCCTCCTAGGGAACCGACGCCGCCGACGCGCGGCGCGCAGCAGCACCGCACCCCGCTAGGAGTCACCCCATGACCGACCAGCACGCGCCGACCGTCGTCATCCTGGCCGCCGGCGAGGGCAAGCGGATGAAATCCGCGACGCCGAAGGTGCTGCACGAACTGTGCGGGCGCACGATGCTCGGACACGTGGTGGCCGCCGCGCACGAGCTGGCGCCGCGGCGGCTCGCGGTGGTCGTCGGCAAGGGGCGCGACCAGGTCACCCCGCACGTCGAGGCGATCGCCCCCGAGGCCCGGATCGTCGTGCAGGACCCGCAGAACGGCACCGGGGAGGCGACCCGGCTGGCGCTGGAGGCGCTGACCGCGGACGGCGCGGAGCTGCGTGGCACGGTGCTGGTACTGCTGGGCGACGGGGCCATGGTCACCGGGGACACGCTGCGGCACCTGATCGCCGAGCACGAGAAGGCCGGCAACGCGGTGACCGACCTGACCGCGGTGGTGCCGGACCCGACGGGCCTGGGCCGGATCCTGCGCGAGCCGGACGGCACGCCGGCCGGCCGGCTGCTCGGCATCGTCGAGCAGAAGGACTGCACCCCGGAGCAGGCCGCCATCCACGAGGTGAACTCCGGGATCTTCGCCTTCGACGCCGAGACCCTGCGCGCCGCGCTGGGCCGGCTCACCACCGACAACGCCCAGGGCGAGGAACTGCTCACCGACGTGCTGGCGATCGCGGTCGGCGACGGGCTGCCGGTCGGCGCCGTGGTCGCCGCCGACCACCACGACCTGCTGGCCGCCAACGACCGGGCCCAGCTGGCCGATCTGCGCCGGCTGATGAACCAGCGGATCACCCGCCGGTGGATGGTCGAGGGCGTCACCATCGTGGACCCGGCGACCACCTGGATCGACGTGGACGTGGTGCTGGAGCCGGACGCCACGATCCGGCCCAACACCCAGTTGCAGGGCTCGACCCGGATCGCCGCCGGCGCCGACGTCGGCCCGAACTGCACGCTGACGGACACGGTCGTCGGCGCCGGCGCCCGGGTCACCAACGCCACCACCGATGGCGCCGAGATCGGCCCGCAGGCCAGCGTCGGCCCGTACACCTACCTGCGCCCGGGCACCAAGCTCGGCCGCAAGGCCAAGGCCGGCGGCTTCGTGGAGATGAAGAAGTCGACGATCGGCGCCGGCAGCAAGGTCCCGCATCTGGCCTACATCGGCGACGCCACCATCGGCGAGGGCTGCAACGTCGGCGCCGGTGTCATCACCGCCAACTACGACGGCGAGAACAAGTTCCCGACCCGCATCGGCGACCACGCCTTCATCGGCACCAACACCACCCTGATCGCCCCGGCCGACATCGCCGACGGCGCCTACGTCGCGGCCGGCTCGGCGATCAGCCTGCCGGTCGGCCCGGGGGAGTTGGCGGTGGCGCGCGGGCGCCAGCGCAACATCGCCGGCTACGTCGCCCGCAAGCGTCCGGGCTCGGCGGCGGCCCAGGCGGCCGAGCGCGAGATCGAGCGCTCCGGGCAGTCCGGATCCGATGCCGGCACCGCTGTTGAGACGAATCCCACAGGCAGCGGGCCCGACGGTCGGGGGGACGCGGTCTGAACGGCTCGTTGCGTCTGAGAGTATGAAAGAACTACGGCCCCTCGTCTCTTAGGAGAACCCACCGTGACCGGCCTCAAGACCACCGGCGAGAAGAAGCTCATGCTTTTCACCGGACGTGCCTACCCCGAGCTGGCCCAGGAAGTCGCCGAAGAGCTGGGGGTGGAGATCGCCCCGATGAAGGCGCACGATTTCGCCAACGGCGAGATCTACACCCGGTTCGAGGAATCGGTGCGTGGTAGCGACGCCTTCGTGATCCAGTGCCACTCGGCCCCTATCAACCACTCCATCATGGAGCAGCTGATCATGGTGGACGCGCTCAAGCGGGCGTCCGCCAAACGGATCACCGTCATCACCCCCTTCTACGGCTACGCCCGCCAGGACAAGAAGCACAAGGGCCGCGAGCCGATCTCGGCCCGGCTCATGGCGGACTTCTTCGCCACCGCCGGCGCCGACCGGCTGATGGCGGTGGACCTGCACACCGACCAGATCCAGGGCTACTTCGACGGCCCGGTGGACCACCTGTTCGCGCTGCCGCTGCTGGTGGACTACATCCGCGGCAAGTACGACACGGCGAAGCTGACGGTGGTCTCCCCCGACGCCGGCCGGGTCCGTACCGCCGACCGCTGGACCGACCGGCTGAACACGCCGCTGGCGATCGTGCACAAGCGCCGTGACCCGAACATCCCCAACACGGTCTCGGTCCACGAGATCGTCGGTGACGTCAAGGGCCGCACCTGCGTCCTGGTCGACGACATGGTCGACACCGCCGGCACCATCTGCGCGGCCGCCGAGGCGCTGTTCGACAACGGCGCGGCCGAGGTCATCATCGCGGCCACGCACGCGGTGCTGTCCGACCCGGCGGTGGACCGGCTGAAGAACTCGCGGATCAGCGAGGTGATCTTCACCAACACGCTGCCGATCCCGGACGAGAAGCGGTTCGACAAGATGACGGTGCTGTCCATCGCGCCGATGCTGGCCCGGGCCATCCGCGAGGTGTTCGAGGACGGTTCGGTCACGTCGATGTTCGACGACCACAGCCACTGAGCCGCACCACGAGCCCAGGGCTTGCGAGTACTGGGCCATAAGTACTGAAGCGCTGAGCGATGCTCCGGCCCACTGTGTGGTCCGGAGCATCGCTTTGGGCGCGCTAAGCTGGACCTTTGTCCGGCGAGGGCGGGGAGAGCACTCCCTGCCGTTATCGACGAAACAAGGAGAAACCCCCATGGCTGAAATCCGTTTGAGCGCCGAGGACCGCACCGAGTTCGGCAAGGGCTTCGCCCGCCGCGCCCGGGCCGTCAACAAGATCCCGGGTGTCGTGTACGGCCACGGCGAGCCGGTGCGGCACATCCTGCTGCCGGGCCACGACCTGATGATCGCGCTGCGGACTTCCAACGTGCTGCTGAGCCTGGACTTCGGCGACGGCTCGACCCAGCTGGTGCTGCCCAAGGACGTGCAGAAGGACCCGGTGAAGCGGACCCTGGAGCACGTGGACCTGCTGCTGGTCCGCCAGGGCGAGAAGGTCACCGTCGACGTCGCGGTCACCCCGGTCGGCGAGGTCGTCACCGGCGCGGTGCTGGACCAGCCGCTCACCTCGGTGTCGGTGCTGACCGAGGCCACCCACATCCCGACCTCCTTCGAGGTGGACGTGGAGAAGAAGGAGGAGGGCTTCCAGCTCTTCGCCCGCGACCTCCAGCTGCCGGCCGGCGTCGAGCTGCTGACCGACGGCGACCAGCTGGTGCTGCACGTCGCCGCGACCCGCGGTGAAGTGTCCGAGGAGGCCGCCGAGGCCGCCGACGGCGAGGGCGACGCCGGCGAGGGCTCTGCGGAGTAAGCACTCCCAGCCCCGCTATCCTGGTCGTCATGACCACCACCGAGGCCCGCGATCGACTCTGGTTGATCGCGGGCCTCGGCGCTGTGCTTTCGGCGCGGCAGGGGTTCTACCACCCGTACCCCCGATCCGGACGGCCGACATGAACAACGTTCCCGAAACCCGCGACCAGCTTTGGCTCGTGGTCGGACTGGGCAACCCCGGCCCCGGGTACGCCGGCAACCGGCACAACGCCGGGTTCATGGTCGCGGACCTGTCGGCCGCGCGGATCGGCGGCAAGTTCAAGTCGCACAAGGCCCGGGCGGACGTCGTCGAGGGCCGGCTGGGCATCGGCGGGCCGCGGGTGGTGCTGGCCAAGCCGAAGACGTTCATGAACCTGTCCGGCGGCCCGGTGAAGGCGCTGAGGGACTTCTACAAGATCGAGCCGGCGCAGATTATCGTCGTGCACGACGAACTCGACATCGACTACGGCGTCCTGCGCCTCAAACTCGGCGGGGGCGACAACGGCCACAACGGGCTGCGCTCCATCTCCTCGGCCCTGGGGACCAAGGACTACCACCGGGTCCGCTTCGGCGTGGGACGGCCGCCGGGCCGCCAGGACCCCGCCGACTTCGTGCTGAAGGACTTCTCCACCGTGGAGAAGAAGGAACTGGACTACCACGTGGACCGGGCGGCCGACGCGGTCGAGGACCTGATCCGGCGCGGCCTGGTCGACGCGCAGAACATCTACCACGCGGCCTGAGAGGGCGGATTGTGACAATCGCGGCGCGAAACGGCCTATGAGCGGCGCCTGGCGTCGCCAGACGGCCCTTGCAGCCAACCAGGATGCGGCAGGCCGTCTGTCTCGTGCCGTCTCAGGCAACGTCTGCCCTGGTGATGACTTGGCGTGGGCGGAGGTTGTCGGTGTGGCGGTTTCGCTAGATTGCTGGCGGGATGAGGTAGTGCGGTAGAGGGCCGGTTTGGGGTGTTCGGTTTCGGATCTTCTTTTTTGAGGGGATTCTGCGGGGCGAGTTGCTGTTTGGTTGTGGGTTTTAAATGCTTTTTACGGCCTTCGGTCATAGTTGTGCCGGTTCGGGGTTCGGGGTGGTGGGTGTGTTTGTCGGCTGCCGGTTCCGGTGTTCACAACCCCGCCGCACCTCAGGCCTCTTCAACACCGGCAAGTCAGAGCAAGGGCAAGGCCAGATCAAGAGCAAGATCAACAGCACAGGCCAGATCAAGATCAAGAGCCACAGGCAAGATCAAGAGCTGAAGGTCAAGGTCAAGGGCTGTGGTGAAGGGCCGGGCCTCCGGCGGGCCTCGGCAACCTCAGGGAAACTAGCGCGGTTCCCTCGGGTGGCTGGGCCAGGGCTCAGCGGCGGCGGTTTGTGAGGTGGTGCGGTCCGCTCCCCTCGGTCGCGTCGTCAGCCCGATGGGTACAGCACCGGTGTCCGGGGGTCAAGTCCGCGCGGCTGCGGTTGGGCGTGTGAGCTGCGGTTTGTGATAGCGCGAACTTGACCCCCGGCCACCGGCACTGTAGGCGAAGCCCTGCCGACGCGACCGAGGGGAACGAACCGAAAACCAGCCGGAAGAATGGCAAAGCCCAGTGGTTCGCTACCGGCGGCCAGGCGGATTCGGCAGCCGGTCGGGGTGCTGGCAGCGCGACAGTCGCAGGGTGCTCATTCCGAGCTGGCGGGTGCGGCCGCAGGTGTGGGCGCGGGCTCATCTGGCTGCCAAGATCGCTGCCGCCGGATGACAGACAGGCCTGACCACCAAGATGGCCGCCGCCGGATGACAGACGGACCCCACCACCAAGATGGCTGCCGCCGGATGACAGATTGGTCTAGCCGCCAAGGCATGCCGCCTACCGCACCCGGGCGTGTTCTCGACCAGCTGACCACCGGCCCGCCGCCACATCCTCACCGGCAGCGGCATCAACCAACCGGTGTCCTCGTTCCCTGCGTTTTGTATTTCTCCGGCTGGTTTTCGGTTCGTTCCCCTCGGTCGCGTCGGCAGGGCTTCGCCTACAGTGCCGGTGGCCGGGGGTCAAGTTCGCGCCATACGAAACCGCCGCCCACCTGCATGTCCGCCGCGCGCGGACTTTACCCCCGGACACCGGTGCTGTACCCCCCGGGCTGACGACGCGACCGTGGGGAACGGACCGCACCACCTCACAAACCGCAGCCGCTGAGACTCACCCGGCCACCCGAGGGAACCGCGCTAGTTTCCCTGAGGTTGCCGAGGCCCGCCGGAGGCCCGGCCCTTCATCACAGCCCTTGACCTTGACCTTAGCTTGTGGCTCTTGCTGTTGATCTTGCCCTTGCTCGGACTTGCTGGAGTTGAAGAGGCCTGAGGTGCGGCGGGGTTGTGAACGCGCGAACCGGCAGCCGACAAGCACACCCGCCGCCTCGAACCCCGAACCGGCACAACTATGACCGAAGGCCGTAAAAATCGCCTTTCAACCCACATCCCAATCGCAACCTGGCCTGCAAACTCCACCCTCCTGAAACTCCACCCCAACGGACCCGAACCCCGAAGAGCCCTCGTGGCGTGCCTCATGCCCGCCCGTGCCCCACGCCCACCATTAGCACCAGAATCCCGCAGCGTTGCCTCAGCCCAGGGGCATGCGCACCTTCAACCAGTGTTCAACGAGCGCTTGTCCATTGCGCTGTTCGCAGCCGCCGCTGGTGGCTTGATCCCCTGCTGCACGGCGCCAGCGAGCTCTCTGCGTCGGCGTAGCCTTTTCCTGGCTGCTATTGCCAAGGTGGGGCGTGGCTCGGCATGGGTAATCTCCATCAGAGGTCTGATTCGTGATGGGGTGTGGGCTCCTGTCGGGAAAGTGGGGACACTGATGGGACCGGTCGATCCGCTGGGTGTCTCGAAGGGCGACGTGTCGTCCGAGCTGTCGGGCAGTGCGAAGGACGTCGTCCAGGCTCGGGATGTGTCCGGCGGGATCCATTTTCATACGGACTCCACCTCGGCAGCGGTGCCGCATCTGCTCCGCGCGGATGTGACCGGATTCGTCGGCCGCGAGGCGGAACTGGCGGCGCTGGCTGTCGCCGCCGAGAAGCGTTCCGGGCTGCGGCTGGTGGTAGTGGCCGGTACTGCCGGGGCCGGGAAGACGTCGTTGGCTTTACGATTCGCCCACCGGGTGCGCCCGTCGTTTTCGGGTGGGGATCTCTTTGTGGATCTGCGTGGCTATGACCCCGGCCCGCCGGTGGCTCCCACCACGGCGCTGGCGTTGTTTCTGCGCGCTTTGGGAGTAGCGGCCGGCGACCTTCCCGCCGACCTGGAAGGCCGTGCCGGGCTGTACCGGTCGTTGCTGGCCGGCCGATCGGTGTTGGTGGTGTTGGACAATGCCGCCACGGTCGGGCAGGTACGTCCGTTGCTGCCGGGGGATGGCGGGGCTCTGGTCGTGGTGACCAGTCGCAGCCGCCTGTCCGGGCTCACCGCCCGGGACGGAGCCCGCCGGATAGGGGTGGGCGTACTGGACCAGGCTGCGGCGGTGGACTTGATCCAAGCCGTGACGGACGGGGAGCGGGTCGGTGACGACCCGGAACAGGTGGCCGAGTTGGCCGCGCTGTGTGCTCGGTTGCCGCTTGCCCTGCGCATCGCCGCGGAGCGCGCGGCGGCGCGCCCCTTCATGCCGCTGCCGGACCTGATCGCGCAGCTTCGCTCGGGGTCGGGACTGTGGGAGGCGCTGTCGTCCGACGACGACGAGCAAGAGGCCGATGCGGTGCGCACCGTGTTCGCCTGGTCCTACCGGGCTCTGCCGCCGATCGCAGCCCGGGCCTTCCGGCTGCTGGGACTGCATCCGGGGCCTGAGTTCGGCGCGAGGGCGGCCGCGGCGCTTCTCGGGGTCTCGCAGGTGAAGGCCCGCACCATGCTGGACGTGCTTGCCGGTGCGCATCTGCTGGAGCAGACCGGCCCGGCCCGATTCCAGTACCACGACCTATTGAGGGCCTTCGCTGCCGATACCGCTGCGGCCGACGAGCCGGAACATGAGCGGCGCGAAGCCTTCCAGCGGATCGCGGACTGGTATCTGCACAGCGCGCGTGCCGCCGCCCTGTTCGCCGACAACCTTTCGGCCGGCGCGGCAGCGGAGCCGCCCGTACCCGGCGTCGAACCGGAGGACTTCACCGACTACCAGGGTGTCGCGGACTGGTACGCCGCCGAGCGGCACAACCTGCAAGCCATGATCCGGGCTCTGGAACAGGCTGGCGACGGTGAAGCCGTCTTCCAGTTGGCGATGACTGTTCGGCCGCTGATCTTCACGCACGGATCCGCCGACGACCGCTTGCCGACCGCGCAGGCCGCCTTGCGCGGCGCCGTCGCCGCCGACGATCTCGGGGCCCAAGCCCGCGCCTTTCGCGCTCTGGCCAGCACCGAGCGCCTTGGCGGCGACCTGCCCGCGGCCCTGGAGTACGCACGGAGCGCGCTCGACGCCTTTGAGACCCTGAACGACCCCGCCGGGGCAGCCGAGGCGGCCAACGCCCTGGCCCTGGTACTCATCGCTCAGCGCGACCTGGAACAGGCTCAGCGAGTACTCACTGTGGGCACCGAGCGGGCCGATGCCGACGGGCAACAGCGCTGGGCGGCGCTCCTGAGAACCAATAGCGCGGGCGTGCTGGAGGCACAGGGAGACTTCGCCGCCGCTGTTGAAGTCGGCGAGCGGTGCGTAGCCGGGCTCGCTGAGGCCGGCTATCAGGGCCCGATGCTTCTGGAAGCGCACAGCACAGTCGTCCGGGCCTGTATCGAGCTCCAACAATGGGACCAGGCCCGGCAGCACCTGGACGCCGCCGAACGCCACGCCTCCACCGGAGCCGATCCCTCGGTACAGGCGACGCTGCTCACCGACCGCGCCGAACTGCTCATAGCCCTGGGACACCCCGCCGAAGCCCAGGAGGCGGCGTGGCAGGCCGAGAACCTGGCCCGGGCACTGGGCGAGCGCGGGCAGCAGGCCCGCATACTGACCGCCGCCGGACGTGCCCTGCGCCTTCTAGGGCGGGCTGAGGAGGCGGCAGGCTTGCACCGTCGCGCCGTCCAGTTGCGTCGTGTCCTGCCCGACCGGTTCAAGACGGCTGAAGCCCTTGGCCGTCTGGCCGAGGCCTTGGCCGACATCGGCGAGCCATCCGAGGCGAGCGCTGTCCGTGGTGAGGCGGTCGGCCTGCTTGACGGGTACCGGGATCGGCGCGCGACGGACTTGCGGGCCCGCCTTGCAGATGTCGAGGCGCCAGAGGCTTAGCTGAGTTGTTCTTCTGTCGCCAGGGCAGCCTGCTGATGTTCGCGTGAGAGCGCATCATCACCGGTAGTGGCGAACACTTCGCTGAGGGCCCGATGGGCTTCGGACTGTTCCATGAGCGCGGCGGCTTGTTCTGCCAAAGCCAGTGCGTTGCGATAGGCGTCGATGGCGCGAAGGGTATCGCCGCTGGCCCGGTAGACGTGTCCTTCGGCCAGTTGGATCTGTGCCTGTTGCCGCTGATCGCGAGCGTGTTCGGCCAGCGCCGCGGCCTCTCGGAGCTCTGCGAGGGCGGTGGTGTGGTCGTTCAGGCGGGTGTGGGCGGTGGCCATCAGGATGAGGCTGTCGATCTCGCTGCGATGGTCTCCGATGGCCCGGAACGCGTGAAGGGCCTGTTCGAAAGACGCCAGTGCCTGGCGGAAGTTGCCGGCGTGTTCGTATATCGCGCCGAAGTTGTTGCCCAGCACCGCTGTGACAAGTGGGTCGCCGAGGCTTTCGGACAGGACGCGCGCCTCATGGAAGTAAGCCAGGGCTCGAGTCTGGTGGCCGACTGTGCGATGCAGTTCGCCGAGATTGATCAGTGCGTCGCAGATCGCGCGCAGATCGTTCTCGCGGCGCGCGAGATCCAGAGCGTGATTGCTCAGGGCGAAGGCTTGCTCGTGGTGTCCTTGGAAGAAGGTCGCGACGGCGCACAGGTTCTCCGCCGCGGCCACTCGGTTGTTGTCGCCGAGTGCCCCGTACAAGGCTGCGGCGGCGCGGTAGGCGGCGACGGCCTCGTCGTGGCGTCCGGCGACGTAGTGGACGCGGCCGATCTGGAAGTGCGCGTCGGCCTGGCCGTAGCGATCGTCGTCGGCGGTCCACACGGTCAGCGCGGCTTGGGCCGATTCCAGGGCCTTGCCGAGGTCGTCGGTCCTGATGTAGACGGCGGCCTGGTCGGTGAGGAGCCTGGCCGCCACGGCGCCTGATTCCGTGCCGGAACTCAGGTGCGCGGCGAGGGTCTGCTCGATGTACTCCAGTGCCTCGTGCGAGCGTCCCCGGTGGTCGAGGTGTTCGATGAGTACGTGCGGCAGCAGGCCTGTGAGGGTGCCGTGCCCCTGTTGCACCGTCCACGCGGTGAGGGCGGCCAGGTTGAGATGCTCCTGGTCGAGCCAGGCGCGAGCCTGTTCGGGGGTGTCGAGGAAGACGCCGTCCTGCGTGGTCGAGGCTGCGGGGTAGTGCAGCGCCCATCGGCGGGGGTTCTGGGCATGGTCGGCGCGGGCCGCGGCGGCGCGGTAGAAGGCGATGGCCCGTTCCACACCGTGCTGGTTGTCCGGTATCTGATGCTGTTCGACGGACTGCGCCAGAATGTACTGGCGAAGCAGGTCGTGGAGCCGATAGCGGTGTGGCCCGGCGTGGTCCAGGAGCCGGTGGTCGACGAGGGCGTCGAGTCTCGCGTCGGTGTCGGCCAGAGCGCCTTGGGACATCGCGGCGGCGGCGGGCAGCCCGATGTCTGCTCCCGGGTGGGCCGCGACGTAGCGCAGCAAGTCGCGCAGCGTGCCGTCCAGCGCCCGGTACGACATCGCGAAGGCGGTGTGGATCGGCCCGGTCAGCGGGTCGTCGGCCAGGGCCCGCGACATCATCGAGAAGCGGTCCACCAGGTCGCCGACAGTCCAGACCGCACGGCCGCGTAGGTGGCCGGCGGCCAGCGTGATCGCCAGTGCCAGACCGCCGAAGCACCGGGTGAAGCGGTCGAGGTCGCCGTCGCCGGACAGATCCCGCTCGGTGATGTGGGCCAGGAGCGCGATGGCCGCGGCGTCCGAAAGCGGCGCCACCGTGAGATGGCGCAGGTCGGGCGGTCCGACCAGGCGGCGCCGGGACGTGATCAGGACGATGGTGCCGGGCGTGGCCGGGAGCAGCGGTTCGATCTGGGCGAAGTCCTGGACGTCGTCGAGGACCAGGAGCAGACGCTTGCCGCTGGTGCGCCGGCGCCACAAGGCGGCCAGAGACGCGAGCGTGTCGGCGCGTCCCAACTCGCGAAATGGAGTTCCGACCGCGTCGAGTAGCTGAGTCAGGGCTTCGCGGGGGTCCAGCGGCGGCAGGTGTTCGTCGTGTGTTCGTAGGTTGATTTGCAGCGCTCCGTCGGGGCAGCGCTTGCGCAACAGGTGAGCCGCGCGCAATGCCAGAGCGCTCTTTCCGATTCCCCCGAGCCCGTCGACGGAATACGTCACCCTTCGCGCGCCGGAGAGCAGGTCGGCGTCGACGGTTTCGATGAGGGCTGAGATATCGGCGTCCCGTCCGGCTATGAAGGTGGGATCGGTATCCAGGGTGTTGATCTCATCCGGCGTTTGTCGGCGGTCGACGGCCGGCTGCGTCTTGGCCGAGCCGTTGAGCAACCGTTGGTGGACCATCCGGAGTTCCGGCCCGGGCTCGGTCCCGGTCAGCTTGTGCAGCTGATCACGGAAATCGCGGTAGACGCGCAGCGCGTCCGTGGTGCGGCCGTCGCGGCCCAGCGTCGTCATCAGCAACCCGGCCACCCGCTCGTCGGTGCGGTTGGTCGCCGCCAACTCGCTCAGCTCCACCACCGCCTCGGCGGGGCTCGCACCGGAACGCAGGTCCAGCTCGATACGGCGCAGGATGGCGGCGCGGCGCTTGTCGGTCAGGATCCGCTGCACAGCCGTGGCCCAGGACCCGGTCAACCCGGCCAGCGGCTCACCGATCCACAGCGCCTCAGCCTGTCGGAACAGCCTTCGGGCCGCGGAGGGGTCGGCCTCGGCACGGGCTTGAGCCTGCGACACCAGCCGGTCGAAACAGTGCACGTCGACTCGGTCGAGGGAGACGTTCATCCGGTATCCGGCCGGACCGCTCGCGATGAGCTCGCCCGATTCGCCCGCATTGCGCAGCCGCCTTCGCAGGCGTGAAATATACGACTGGAGGGTGCCTCGGAAGCCGTCCGGAGGATCGTCGTCCCAAACCCGATCGGCGAGCGCACGCGCAGACACCGCCCGGCCGCGCTCGATCAGCAAAGCTGCGAGCACCAGCTGCTCTTTAGGGGAACCAGCTGGCTGGAAACGTTCTCGTACGCGCAGGCCGATCGGACCCAGAACGGTGAACACACCAGGCGCCCCCTTGTGTGCTGCAGGACGTTGCTCTGCAACTGTGGCTGCATGGGGCTATATCAGACCCCAGAGATAATTTGCGGCAAACCGTCTTGCTTCGCAAGCGGGGTGGCTTGAAGCAGCGCCGGCCGGGGAGCCTGCGCCGAGCGCCGAGCGCTTCTAGAGCAGCGGCCTCAGTTCGACGCTGTAGTCGAGGCGGTCAGCCCAGACGATCAGCGCGATCAGCCGCGGCATCTGCTCGCCGTCCTCCCAGCGCTGCAACGTCGATCTGGTGACCCCGACGATCAGGCCGAGGTCGGTTTGGGAGATCTTGCGGACGCGGCGCCTGGCCTTCAAGAGCGGAGCCAGCAGGCGGTACTCCTGCATCTGCCAGATCGGGTGGTGCTCCACCTCGACCGGGGGAGTCGTCGCGTCGGTGAGCCGGTCGGCGAGCGCGAGGCGGAACCCCAGCCGCTGGGCCCAGTCCAACGCGTGGGCGAGGCTGGGCGAGTCGTAGCGCCGTTCCCAGTCCCGCAACGATCTGCTCGTCACCCTGAGCGCTTCGCTGAGGGCTTCTTGCGACATCTTGGCCGCCAGCCTCGCGCTGAGGAGCTGTGCCTGGATCGCGTTCAACCGCCGTTGTGCCGCCGCGTTGACCCGCAAGCCCATCCGAAAACACCCCGCATGTCAGAACCGCCGACATGCCACGTGACCGGAGCAGCAGCCACGTCGCGTGGGTCGGCGCCCGCGGGTCACCTACCCGCGGAGCCACCGATGGAACCTAGCGGAGCCCTCGCGAACCGACAATGCGTTCGTGGTCAATCACACACGAATTCTGCGGCCGAACCCGCCATTTCGTTCGATGTCTGTGGACGCCGGCGCACGCGCCTGATCTGGGCGGATGTCTGTGTTCGGATACCGCTGGGGTGCTGCTCTGGCACCCTCTACCATGCATCAAATGATACCTGTGGTAAATGGATCTTCGTTGGAGCTAGTACTGTGCGATACGCGCGATCCAGGCCGGCTTGATAGCTGGTCCGGAGGTAAAGCACAGCATTAGACCGACAGGCTGCCTCTGCCTGCGATCGCGTGAGATGCCCCGGACTGCTCACGACCGTCGAAGAGGATCTTGATGTCTCGGATATGCCGCCGCTCGACCGCCCTCATCAGTGCTCTGACCATCCTGGTGGGTGTCTTGTGTTTGAGCCTCGGCCACAGCGTGCCCGCCGCACCGCGTGCGAGCGCTGCTATCAGCCGTGCGAGCGTTGCTGTTGCCCGTGACCAGATTCAGGCGCAGCGGGAGGTGGCTCTTGGCGCGGATGATCAGGTCGTCGCGGACGAGTTGCCGGTCGTCGAGCCGGCGACGTTCATCCATCACATGATCATCGGCCCCGATTCGGCCGAGGCCAGTCAGCAGCCGCAGCCGCTCACTTGCTGACCCCGGGCCCGTCGCGATCTATCAAATGAGGCAGACGGGCACAAGCTGGACGTCCAGCGATCCGTAAGCGGGCTGCAAACCCCGGCGGAATACCTCTAGTAGCGGATCACGCCACGTACATACGCCGCTCGCTCACAGGTCTACAGCAACAAGGGCCGAGTGTCGAAGGCGAAGGCGGGCTCTGCGGTAAGTCACCGAACCGGGGGCGGGCCCCGGCGGTGTGGGGGAGTTCACGGGAGGAGAGGGCCATGGGGTCACAGTGTCGAGGGTGGTCGAAGAGCACCTTCAGCGATCAAGGCACGAGCTGCGTGGAAGTGCGGTTCGTGGAGGACGACGGTGACAGCGGCCTCCTCGCTGAGGTCCGGAACAGCCGTCAGCCGGAGGGGCCGGTATTGGTGTTCGACCGCACGGAGTGGGAGGCGTTCGAACTGGGCGTCTTCAATCACGAGTTCGAAATGCCCTGTTAGGCACTGTTAGTCACAGCTTGTGCTGTTGACCAAGGCGCGGTCCGGTCCGGGATTCCCGGACGGGCCGCGTTTCGGTGCATGGCGCAACGAGTCCCGCTGATCGGCCGACGGGACAAGGCACTCGGCCGGTCAGCAGGGGCCTTCGTTACGGATGCGGATGGTCGTCGATCTGCACCGGGTCGTGCCCGCGCAGGGTGCATCTGAGTACCTGCTTTTGTCAAAGTCTTGTCTGCTCTGAACGAGCTAAGGAGTCTGATCGCAGGTTGTGCCTTCCCGGTTCGAGGTGAGCGCTGGCCTAGCCTTCGCCTGAAACCAATCGGTTCCAGGAGGGATTCAACGTGCACACAACCATGCGTATCGGGGCCGCGGCCGTGGCGGTTCTCACGGCCGCGGGTATCTCGGCGGGAACAGCCTCGGCTGCGGAACGCGGCCATTCCGCCTTCGGCTGGGGCGCGGACCGGGTCGTGTTCGCCCAGACCGATGCCACGACCGGCAACCAGGTCGTCGCCTACCACCGTGGCGACGACGGCCGCCTCACCCCGCTCGCGGCCTACGACACCGGCGGGCTCGGCGGTGTCCTGGGCTCGTCGGTGGTGGACCACCTCGCCTCGCAGGGTTCCCTGACGTACGACCGGGAGCACCAGCTGCTGTACGCGGTCAACGCCGGCAGCGACACGGTCTCGGTCTTCGCCGTCCACGGAGACCGGCTGTGGCTGCGGCAGACGCTGCCTTCCGGCGGCACCTTCCCGGTGAGCGTCGCAGTGCACGATGACGCGGTCTACGTCCTCAATGCCCTGAACGGCGGCTCGGTCCAGGGATACACCGTTGAGGACGGCCGACTGCGCGAGCGGCGCGCGTGGAACCGTCCGCTCGGGCTGGACCCGAACGCCACGCCGCAGTTCACCAACACCCCCGGGCAGGTCGGCTTCGCCGACCGGGGGCGCAAGCTGGTCGTGACGACCAAGGCCAACGGTGACAACGTCGACGTCTTCGCCCTCGACGAGGACGGTGCCCCGGCGCCGGCTCCGGTGGTGACCAACCTTCCGGGCGCGGTGCCGTTCGCCTTCGTCACCGGGCCGGACAGCCGGACGCTGTATCTGACCGAAGCCGGGCCGAACGCCGTGGCCTCGTTCCGCGTCAACGGCGACGGGACGCTCACGCCGCTGCAGACCGCCGCCACCGGCCAGTCGGCGACCTGCTGGATCACCGCGGTCGGCGACCTGTTGTACGTCTCCAACGCTGGCAGCGCGACTGTCAGCATCTACCGCGCCGGCGAGGACGGCTCGCTGCAGCCGATCGGCACCGCGGCCACCGACCCGGGCACCGTCGACTCGGCCGCGTCCCACGACGGGCGGTACCTCTACGTGCAGACCGGCGGCCAGGGCATCCTGGACGGGTACGCGATCAACCGGGACGGCACCCTGCGCCCGATCGGTTCCGAAACCGTGCCGAACGCCGTCGGCGGCGAAGGCATCGTGGCCGCCTGAACAAAGGTTCTCCGCGGAACCGGTCCCGGCGGTCGGCCTGTCTGCCGGCCGCCGGGACCCGCGAACGTCGACCGCTCGGCGTAGCTCCGCAGGCCAAGGCATGAGAACGCTGCCTAGCGTTGCCATCATGGATCCTGCTCACAACCACGCCTTGTACTACAGCAACGGGAACTACGAAGCGTTCGCGCGGCCGCGCAAACCGGCGGGTGTCGAGGACAAGACGGCGTGGTTCGTGGGTGCGGGCCTGGCCTCGATGGCCGGCGCGGCCTTCCTGATCCGCGACGGACAGATGTCCGGCGACCGGATCACGATCCTGGAGCGCCTGAAGCTGCCCGGGGGCGCCCTGGACGGTATCGAGAAGCCGAAGAAGGGCTTTGTGATCCGTGGCGGCCGGGAGATGGAGAACCACTTCGAGTGCCTGTGGGACCTGTACCGGTCGATCCCGTCGATGGAGGTCGACGGGGCCAGCGTTCTGGACGAGTTCTACTGGCTGAACAAGGACGACCCGAACTCCTCCCTGTGCCGCGCCACCTGGAAGCAGGGCGAGGACGCGCACACCGACGGGCAGTTCACCCTGTCGGACGCGGCGCAGAAGGACATCGTGAAGGTGTTCCTGGCCACCCGGGAGCAGATGGAGGGTAAGCGGATCGACGAGGTCTTCGGGGCGGACTTCTTCGCCAGCAACTTCTGGCTGTACTGGCGCACCATGTTCGCGTTCGAGACCTGGCACAGCGCGCTGGAGATGAAGCTGTACCTGCACCGGTTCATCCACCACATCGGCGGTCTGCCGGACTTCTCGGCGCTGAAGTTCACCAAGTACAACCAGTACGAGTCCCTGGTGCTGCCGCTGTACCGGTGGCTGGTGGACCAGGGCGTCACGTTCATGTTCGACACCGAGGTCACCGACGTCGACTTCCACATCACCGGCGAGCGCAAGCAGGCCACCCGGATCCGCTGGGTCAGCGGCGGCACGCCCGGCGGCGTCGGCCTCGGCGAGAACGACCTGCTGCTCATGACCATCGGCTCGCTGACCGAGAACTCCGACGACGGCGACCACCACACCCCGGCCCGGCTGGACACCGGCCCCGCTCCGGCGTGGGACCTGTGGCGCCGTATCGCAGCCAAGGACCCGGCGTTCGGCCGCCCCGACGTGTTCGGCGCCCACATCCCGGAGACCAAGTGGGAATCGGCGACCGTCACCACCTTGGACCGGCGGATCCCGGCGTACATCGAGAAGATCTGCCGGCGGGACCCGTTCAGCGGGCGGGTCGTCACCGGCGGCATCGTCACCGCCAAGGACTCGGCCTGGCTGCTGTCCTGGACGGTGAACCGACAGCCGCACTTCAAGCAGCAGCCGCGGGACCAACTGGTGGTGTGGGTGTATTCGCTGTTCGTCGACAAGCCCGGCGACTACGTGAAGAAGCCGATGCAGGAGTGCACCGGCGAGGAGATCACCGCCGAGTGGCTGTATCACCTGGGCGTGCCGGTCGAGGACATCCCGGAGCTGGCCGCCGAGGCCGCGACCTGCGTGCCGGTGATGATGCCGTACGTGACCGCGTTCTTCATGCCGCGCAAGGCCGGCGACCGGCCCGACGTGGTGCCGGAGGGCGCGGTGAACTTCGCCTTCATCGGCCAGTTCGCCGAGACCACCCGCGACTGCATCTTCACCACCGAGTACTCCGTGCGCACCGGCATGGAAGCCGTCTACCGGCTGCTCGGCGTCGATCGTGGCGTGCCGGAGGTCTTCGGTTCCACGTACGACGTCCGTGCCCTGCTGGCCGCCACCACCCGGCTGCGTGACGGGAAGGAGCTGACCCTGCGTGGCCCGGCCAAGCTCCGCAAATGGCTGGGCCGCAAGCTGGACACCAACGAGGTCGGGGAACTCCTCAAGGACGCGGGACTCGTCGGCGACGAGTGAGTGCGTCCGAGAGGTGGCAGATCTCGCTGTCACACCCGCGGCGTCATACCCGCGGCGCCACCGCCTGGCGAGGTGCCGCGGCGGTCCGCGCCGCGGTGAGCGCCGCGTCCACGCGGTCCAGTTCGTAGGTCCCGCCGACGAGGTCGGCGAACGGGAAGGTGCGGTGGTGGTCGGCCAGGAACCGCACCGCGGTGGCGAGGTCCGCGGGCCGGTAGTTGTGGACGCCGATCACGGTGTGCAGGCCACGCACCACGCGTTCCGGATCCAGGCTCGCCGGTGCGCCCGGGGACACGGATCCGACCAGGACCGCCGTGCCGCCCACGGTGAGGGAGTCCAGGCAGGCCTGCACGGCGGTCGCCTGGCCGGAGAACTCTAGCGCCACGTCGAATTCGCGGATTCCGTCGGCGGTGATGTTGGTGGTGTTGGTGGCGGCGTCGGCAGCGGTAGCGGCAGCGGCAGTGGTGGCGGCGTGCGCACCGGCGGCGCCGAAGGCCAGGGCCTGGGCGCGGCGGACCGGGTCCGGATCCACGGCCTCCACGTGGGCGCCGGCGGTGGCGGCCATCGCCGTCGCCGTCAGGCCGAGCATGCCCGCCCCGGTGACCAGAACCCGCCGGCCGGCCAGCGGCCCCGCGACGGCGAGCGCCGCGGCGACGGTCGCGGTGGCGCAGGACGCGGGGCTGGCCACCTCGTCGGGCAGGTCCGCGGGGACGGCGACGACGGCGGTGCCGGGCAGGACCACGCAGTGGGTTGCGAAGCCACCGGTCAGCGGGGCGCTTTCGACCAGGGGTTCGTGCCCGTACTTGCGCAGCCGCAGGCACTTCTGCGGCAGTCCCCGATCGCAGCGCTCGCACGATCCGCAGGACGCGGTGACCGACCAGACCACGCGCATGCCGGGGACCACGGGCGTCCCGTCGACGCACCGCACGCCGCCGGCACCCACGCCGAGAACGGTCCCCACCTGCTCGTGGCCCAGCAGTGCCGGGACCGGGGAGGGCCGGTGCCCGCCGACCGTGTGCAGATCGCTGCCGCAGACCGTGGCCAGGTCGATCCGCACCAGCAGCGCGCCGGGGCCGGGGACCAGGGGAGTGTCTGCGCAGACCACGCGGAAGGGGCTGCCGACGCCGTCCCACCGGGCGTAGCGGACCGGGACGGTTTCCATCGAAGAGGTCATGAGCCGAACTTGTCATGAGAAGCTGAGAAAATCAACGGCGCCCGGTACGACAGCCCTTTTCCAGGCCTGGAGCAGGCAAGGAGCGACCACGAGGGGCGTCTGGTCGCAGAGTGTTCAGGTCTTGGACGACTCAGATGTCATGACAGGAAGGCGGTGTTGAGATACCGTCGCCGGTCCTCACAGCCTCGCCGTCCGCGTACCGCGGGTGTTGGTGACGGTCACGGTCGCCACGTCCGGCCGGTACCGGTCGTCGGACCACTCGATCGGCACGCCCTGGGAATCGGTGGTCACGCGACGTTCGCGCAGCAGCGGGGAACCGACACCGACTTCCAGCAGCTCGGCGTCGGTGGCGTCCGCGGCGACGGCGTCGAAGGTGTGCCGTGCCGCCGCCAGATCGGTGCCCTGCTCGGTGAGCACCGCGTAGATGGAGCCCGCGTCCAGGTCCGCGCTGAGCAGCGGACGGCCGACCGCCTCGGTGTAGGTCATCCGCTCCAGCATCGCCGGCCGGCCGTCCAGCAGCCGCAGCCGCAGAAGCTGGACCACCATCGCGTCGGCGTCGAGCTCCAGCGCGGCGGCCACCGCCGGATCCGGGCGGCGCAGGGCGATCTCCTGGAGGCGCTGACCCGGCACCTGGCCGGTGAGTTCGGCGCGCATCGTGAAGGACAGGAACGACTCGAACGGCTGGGCCGGCACCGCGTCCAGCACCAGCGAACGCCGCCCCTGGCCGCCGCCGATCAGACCCTCTTCGCGCAGTACGGCCAGGGCTTGGCGCACCGGAGTCCGTGAGGCGGAGAACTCCTCGCACAGCTCGGCCTCCGACGGCAGCGACTCCCCGACGCCGATCTCGCCGCTGCGGATGCGGCGGCGCAACTCGGCCGCCACGGTGCCGTGCAAGGACTCCTTCACGACTGACGACCCTACAGGCGGGCGGTGGTGAGTGATTCCTGGGCGCGAGGCGAGATCGGGTCGGAAGGTGTAGTGACAAGATCGAGCTTCGAAGCAGGGGCGGCTGGTTCGCCGTGCGCATTTGGCCAGTGCGTTCCTGTTATCCACCGCACTGCCTGGGTCTCCGGCAAGGTGAACTGTCGGTGACTTGTAAGTACAAGTCATTGACCGGGATCTCGGTGCCTGCCACTGTCTGCTCACAGCACTGCAAGCCAGGTACAGCAGGCCTGCCACCGCATGTCCAGCACCCCACCCCCAGCATCAGGAGACCGCCGTGACCACCGACACCCCGCCCGCCGGTGTCCAACAGATCCTGGACGACGCCCCGCTGAGCACGTTCCACCTCAAGGCCGCGGTCGTCGCCGGCGCGGGCTTCTTCACCGACTCCTACGACCTGAACGTGATCGGCACGGTGATGCTGCTGGTCAAGCCGCAGTTCCACCTGGTGGCCGGGCAGGTCTCGCTGGTCACCAGCTCCACCCTGCTGGCCGTGGCGGGCGGGGCGCTGCTGTTCGGCCGGCTCGGCGACCTGCTGGGCCGGCGCCGCATCTACGGCCTCGAAGCCGTTCTGATGATCATCGGTGCCCTGCTCTCGGCGTTCGCCCCGAACTTCACAGTGCTCATGGTCGGCCGGGTGATCCTGGGCCTGGGCATCGGCGGCGACTACCCGGCCAGCGGCGTGATCATGGCCGAGTTCGCCAACCGCCGCAACCGCGGCAAGCTGGTCGGCCTCACCTTCCTGTTCTACGTGCTCGGCCAGGTCGCCGCCTATCTCGTGGCCCTGCTGATCATCGCCGTCGGCACCCCGGACCACGTGGCGTGGCGGGTCGTGCTGGGCCTCGGCGCGCTGCCGGCCCTGTTCGTCCTGTGGAACCGCCGCCACATGCCCGAATCGCCGCGCTGGACGGTGGCCGTCGCCGGTGACGCCGGGCAGGCCGCCGTGGACTTGGCCCACTACGCCGGCCGCGCCGTCGGCCGTGACGCGGTCGCCGCCGCTTCGGGTGCGGCCGTTGCTGTTGCCACCGCTGGCACCGCTGCCACCGCGGCACCGGCCGCACCGGCCGCACCGGCCGCGGCGAGCCCGCGTTCGCGTCCGCGCCTGGGTCTGGGTCTGGGCCTGGACGTCCTGCGCAGCCGCTCGTTCCTGATAGCCCTGCTCGGCACCGCCGGCAGCTGGTTCTTCTTCAACGTCGCCGTCTACGGCAACTCCGTCAGCCAGCCCCTGCTCATCGCGAGCATCGCCCCCAAGACCACGACCATCCGCAACATCGCGATCAACGCCGCACTCGTGCTCTGCTTCAGCCTCACCGCCGCCCTGATCGGGCTGGCGATCCTCGATCGGATCCCGCGCCGACCGCTCCAGATCATCGGCTTCGGGTGCAGCGCCGCCTCCATGCTCCTGATCGCCTCCTTCAGTGGCCTGACACACACCGTCGTACCCTTCGCCCTGGTCTTCGGTGTCTCCTTGTTCGGAATCGCGCTCGGGCCGAACTACACCACCATGCTGCTGGCCGCCGAGAGCTATCCCACGGCCGTCCGCTCCACCGGGCACGGCCTGTCCGCGGGCATCGCCAAGATCGGGGCCTTCCTCGGGGCCCTGTACACACCGGTGGTCCTGGCCCACTACGGGCTTCGCGTGGTGACGCTGATCGCCGGGATCTGTTTCCTGCTCGGCATCGCCACCACCCTGGTCCTGCGCGAGCCGAAGGACTCGGCACTGGGCGACCTCGACGTGACCGAGGCTCGGACGCCCGAACCAGCGCTCGCGTAAGCGGTGCGCCGCAGCGGCCGCTGCCCGCTTGACGTCCGGCTGGCTGGTACAGTGGGGGCCGACACCGCCGTAAAGTGACGGTGCAACCCACCGGCACAGCGGGGCCGACTGCCCCGCGCTTTGGTACCCGGTCAGGGTCGTGATCGCTGAGATGTCGCGATCGCCTTGAGGTTCTTGCGACGAGCAGAGCTTTGAACCGTCGCGCCGGTCGTTCGGTCGAGCGTTTCGCAGATCACGAAGTAGTGAGGACCCCGCTGTGACCACCTATGGCTTTCTCAGCACGTATCCGCCCACCCACTGCGGGCTGGCGACGTTCAGCTCCGCGCTGCTCCGCCACCTCACAGCCCAGGGCTTCCGGGACCGCGCCGGCGTGGTCCGAGTCGTGGACCAGTTGTCGGCCGAGGTCCATCCGGACGTCGTCGCCAACCTGGTCAACGGCTCGCCGGGCGGCCCGTCCACCGCCGCCGCGGTTCTCAACCGCTTCGACATCGCCCTCGTGCAGCACGAGTACGGCGTCTACGGCGGTCCGGACGGCGCCGAGGTGCTCGACGTCCTGGCCGAGGTGACGGTTCCGACGATCGTCGTGCTGCACACGGTGCTGTCCGCCCCGTCCGCGCGCCAGCGCCAGGTGCTGGAGCGGATCGCGGACTCCGCCGCCGCGGTCGTGGTCATGTCCGCCACCGCCGCGCGCCGTCTCCAGGAGGGATACCTGATCGACCCGGCCAAGGTCTCGATCATCCCGCACGGCGCGCTGACCGGCCGGCGGTTGTCCCCGCCGGCCTCGTTCAACCCGTTCAGCCCGCCGGACCCGCGCCCGAAGCGTCCGTTGATCCTGACCTGGGGCCTGCTCGGACCGGGCAAGGGCATCGAGGCGGCGATCGAGGCCTTCGCCGGCCTGACCGACCTGGATCCCGCGCCGCGCTACCTGGTCGCCGGCCAGACCCATCCCAAGGTCCTGGCACGTGAGGGCGAGGCTTATCGCGACTCCCTGGTCGGCCGGGCCGAGGAACTGGGCGTCAGCGCCGACGTGGAGTTCGCACCGGAGTACCGCAACGCGGAATCGCTGATGGACCTCGTGCGCGCGGCCGACGTCGTGCTGCTGCCGTACGAGTCGACCGAGCAGGCGACCTCCGGCGTCCTCATCGAGGCCGTCGCGGCCCGCCGCCCGATCGTCGCCACCCGGTTCCCGCACGCCGTCGAACTCCTCGCGGACGGCTCCGGGCTGCTCGTCGCGCACGGGGATGCCGCCGCCATGACGGGGGCCCTTCGCACCGTCCTGACCCAGCCCGCCACGGCGGCGTCCATGACGGCCGCCAGCGGCCGCCTCGCCCCGGCCCTGGACTGGTCCGCCGTCGCCGACTCCTACCGGACGCTGGCCACTTCGCTGCTCCGGGCTCGTGCCGGGATCGCCGCATGATCGCTGCATGATCGCGGTGTGATTGGTTTGATCGCGGTGTGATTGTGCTGTAGCCGCGATGCGGTCGCGGGGTGACAGCCGCAGCCGGTCACCGGCCGTACGCCGCCGTCGGACGGGCTCAGCACCCGAATGAGCCGTTGCCGTCCCAGCTGAGCAACTCGGCGGCCGGGGTGTGGTTCCCCGTCGTCGCCGCACCGGCCATCGCGGCGGCCGCGGTGCTCCGGGCCGTCTCCGGCGGCACGACGAGCAGGAGCCGGTGATCCAGGATCCCGACACTGAGGCTGATGGTCCCCGCGCTGGCGGCCGGCCAGCCGATCCGGACCAGGTCCCCGTTCACGATGATCGAGCGCGGCACGCTGTCCCAGAACCCGGTGTCCAGCGCGACCCGGCGGATCCGGCCCAGATGGGCGCCGAGCGCGGTGATCAGGTCCGGAAGTTCCGCCGCGATGTCGCTGGACCGCGGCCACCACGCCCCGTCGAACAGTCCGGTGCCCGTCATCGCCGGTT
Source organism: Catenulispora pinistramenti (assembly GCF_018274385.1). GTDB lineage: Bacteria > Actinomycetota > Actinomycetes > Streptomycetales > Catenulisporaceae > Catenulispora > Catenulispora pinistramenti. The sequence goes on from NZ_JAAFYZ010000004.1 coordinate 91,236, forward strand.
CGAGCACCAGGCGGGGCAGACAGTCGGTGGCGAAGGGCCGGGGTCCGGGCCCGGGCAGAGGCCTTACGGGGAAGAAGCTGTCCGTCATGCCGGACGCCGCCCGTCTGATCTGGTGAGAGACCGATCGTGAACCCAGGGCGACACCAATTCGGCTACCGATGTACGACATGTCCTCGGCTGGGAGCATCATACGCCTGTCAGACCGCGCGTCCCAGGGTGTGGCCGGGGCCGAAGACGCTGGTCGCGAAGGCTGCGAAGGTCGCGAAGGTCGCGAAGGTCGCGAAGGTCGCGACGGGTCGCTCAGCTCTGTGGCGGTTCCTCGTCGTGTGCGGCGTCGACCGCGTGGCGCAGGTCGGACAGCGCCTGCCGCATCAGCGCACTGAAGTCCGCCGTGGCGTCGGCGGCCCAGTCGTCGTAGGCGGCGTCGAAGGCGGCGACCGCGGCCTGCGCGGCGAAGGCGGCGGTCCTGGCCGGGACCCGGCGCTCGCCCAGGGCTTCGGCGATGGCGGCGGTGAGGGACGCCATCTTGATCAAGTTGCGTTCCTGCAACTCGGTCGAGGAGGCGATCAGGCCCCGTCGGATGCGGGCGGGTTCCCGGTACGGCGTCAGGTCCAGGCCGCCGCGGGTGAGGGCGGCGATGGCCGCGTCGATGGGTTCGGCGTCGGCGTCGGTTTCGGCCAGGTAGCCGAGGATGTCCGCTTCGAAGCCCTGCGCTCCGGCGAACAGGACTTCCCGCTTGTCCGCGAAATGGTTGAAGAACGAGCGCTTGGTCAGCCCGGCCCGCTCGGCGATCTCGGTGACGGTCACGTCGGCGTATCCACGCTCGGCGAACAGCTTCCAGGCAGCTTGTTGCAGCCGCTGCACGGCGTTCGGTTCCCAGCGTCCCATGGGCTCCAGCCTACCCGGTGAGTGCACCTGGTGCCATCAGTGATTGCACTTGGTGTAGTCCCGTGCCAGACTCGTGACTGCACCCCGTGCAATGCACTCAGTGCAGTCACTGATCCGGAAGGAGAAGGCCCGTGAGCACCGACCCCGCTGCCAACAGAGCTGCCGACCCCGCTGCTGAGCCCGCCGTCAACACCGCCGTCAACACCGCGGCCTGGATACCGGCCAAGCGCGCCCGACTGGAAGTCGGGCCCGCCCCCTACACCCCGCCCGCCGCTGACCAGATCGTCATCCGCAACCGCGCCGTCGGGGTCAACCCGCTGGACTGGATCATCCAGGTCGAGCCCTTCGCCTACCGCTGGCTGGGCTACCCGACGGTGCTGGGCTCGGACGTCGCCGGCGAAGTCGTCGAGGTCGGCGCGGCCGTCACCCGGTTCCAGGCCGGCGACCGGGTACTGGCCCACGCGGTCGGCACCGACAAGGACGCCGACCGCGCTGCCGAAGGCGCCTTCCAGCTGTACACAGTCGCGCTGGAGCGCATGGCCAGTCCCCTTCCGGACACGATGCCCTTCGCCGAGGCCGCGGTCTTGCCGATGGCGGTCTCGACGGCCTCGGTCGCCCTGTTCCAGACCGACCACCTGGCACTGCGGCACCCGTCGGCCAGGCCCGAGCCGACCGGGCAGACCGTGCTCGTGTGGGGCGGCGCCACCAGCGTGGGCGGCAACGCCGTCCAACTCGCCGCGGCCGCCGGGTACGAGGTCATCGCCACCTGCTCGCCGCGCAACTTCGAGTACGTCCAGTCCCTGGGCGCCGCCCGCGTCTTCGACTACAACAGCCCGGACGCCGTGGCCGACATCACCGCCGCCTTCGCCGGCCGCACGCTGGCCGGCGCGATCGCCTTCGGCACCACCGGCGCCGCGGCCTGCGTGCGGATCGCCGGGGCATGCCAGGGCACGAAGTTCGTCTCGATCGCCACCCCGCCGGTCTCCTTCGCCCCGGCCGACAACACCGGCCGCCTGGCCCGCCCGCGCATGATCGGCCGCATGATCGGCGGCAACATCGGCCTCCAGCTCGCGGCCCGCCGGCGCGGAGTCCGGACGAAGTACATCTTCGGCACCTCACTGAAGGCCAACGAGGTCAGCCTCGCCGTCTACCGCGACTTCCTGCCCGCCGCACTGGCCGAGGGCCGATACGCGGCCGCACCCAAACCGATGGTCGTCGGGCACGGCGTCAAAGACTTCCAGCACGCCATGGACGTACAGCTCAAGGGCGTCTCGGCCGCCAAGGTCGTCGTCACCCTCGACTGAGGGCCCGCACGGCCTGGTTTCGATTCAGCCTTGTCACGGCTATAGGCAGCTCGTTGGCCGATAGCCGTTACGGATTCAGGCGGGGGCGCCGGGCCGCGGCGGGGGAGCGGGATGAGTCCGCGAATCGGAGCCGCTGTCCCGGTCGACGGTCGCGGCCCAGCTGGCCGGCAGGTCCAGGGCATCGCGCGTGGGCGTGGCGGGTTCAGCGCTGTAGGCCATGATGGTCAGCCCGGTGTCCGCCGGCAGTTCCAGGGCGTCGTAGCCGAGGGTGAGTTCGCCGACGACCGGGTGGTGGATCTGCTTGACGCCGCCGTGGTGCAGCAGGACGTCGTGGGCGGCCCAGCGGGTGCGGAACAGGCCGCTTTGGGTGGAGAGCTCGCCGACCAGTTCGGTCAGGGCTCTGTCGTGGGGGTCGCGAGGATCGGGCCGGAGGCGGCGACCCGTGCCAGGCTGGAGACATGGAGTACACACGACTGGGAACGTCAGGGCTCAAGGTCAGCCGGATCGCCTTGGGCTGTATGAGCTTCGGCGACCCTGCCAAAAGGCTGGCCTGGGTCCTCGACGACGACGCGGCCGAGCCGATCTTCCGCCAGGCGGTCGAGCTCGGCATCACGTTCTGGGACACCGCGAACATCTACGGCCTGGGCACCTCCGAGGAGATCGTCGGGCGCGCGCTGCGCAAGTACACCCAGCGTGAGGACGTCGTCCTGGCGACCAAGCTGTGGGCGCCGATGCATCAGGGCCCGGGCGGATCGGGCCTGTCCCGCAAGGCCGTCATGGAGCAGATCGACGCCTCGCTGCGGCGCCTGGACACCGACTACGTCGACCTCTACCAGATCCACCGCTTCGACCCGCAGACGCCGGTCGAGGAGACGATGGAGGCGCTGCACGATGTGGTCAAGGCGGGCAAGGTCCGCTACATCGGCGCTTCGTCCATGTGGGCCTGGCAGTTCGCCATCATGCAGTTCGCCGCACAGGCCAACGGGTGGACCCGCTTCATCTCCATGCAGGACCAGTACAGCCTGATCCACCGCGAGGAGGAGCGCGAGATGTTCGGCCTGCTCGCCGACCAGGGCGTGGGCAGCATCCCGTGGAGCCCGCTGGGCGGGGGGATCGTCACCCGGCCCTGGGACGAGCGCTCCACGCAGCGCGCGGAGATCGGCCGGACGGTCGACGACCAGGACCGGCCGATCTTCCTGGACAGCGACCGGGCGATCGTGGAGGCCGTCCAGCGCATCGCCGATGCGCGCGGCGTGTCGATGGCACAGATCGCGATGGCCTGGGTGCTGAAGAACCCGGTGGTCTCCGCCCCGATCGTGGGCGCGACCAAGCCGCACCACCTCGCTGACGCCGTCGCCGCGCTCGACATCGAGCTCACCGCCGAGGAGATCGCCTCCCTCGAAGAGCCCTACGTCACGCGCCAGCCCACGTTCTTCTGACCCCGACCTTCTGACCCCGGCCCCGGTTGACTTTTGGTCGCTGACCAACTTCACTGAGACCAGCATTTGGTCAGTGACCAAAATCGAGATCGGGAGTACCACATGACCGCGAAGACATGGTTCATCACCGGCGCGTCCAAGGGATTCGGCAGGCAGTGGGCTGAGGCGGCGCTGGAACGGGGCGACCGGGTCGCCGCGACGAGCCGGGCCGACGACGCGTTCGACGACCTGGTCAAGACCTATGGCGACCAGGTGCTGCCGATCCGGCTGGACGTCACCGACCGCGCGGCCGTCCAGGCCGCGGTGCGGCAGGCCGCCGAGCGCTTCGGCCGCCTGGACGTCGTGGTCAACAACGCCGGCTACGGCCTGTTCGGCATGGTCGAGGAGATCGGCGAGGACCAGGCCCGCGCGCAGATCGAGGTGAATCTGCTCGGTCCGCTGTGGGTCACGCAGGCGGCACTGCCGTTCCTGCGCGCCCAGGGCGGCGGGCACATCATCCAGGTCTCCTCGATCGCGGGCGTCTTCTCGCTGCCGGGCCTCGGTGTCTATCACGCCTCGAAGTTCGGCCTGGAGGGATTCACCGCGAGCCTGGCCAAGGAGGTCGCGGACTTCGGTATCAAGGTCACCCTGGTGGAGCCCGCCGGATACGCCACCGACTGGGCGGGACCGTCCGCCGTCCACGCCGAACGCCTGCCCGCCTACGACGGCTTCCGCGCCGGCATGCAGCGGCCGGCTGGCGTGCGCGGCGAGCCGACCGCCACCCGCGCGGCGATCCTCGCGGTCGTCGACGCCGAAGAGCCGCCGCTGCGGATCTTCTTCGGCAAGGGGCCCCTCCCGGTGATCCGTGCCGAGTACGCTTCCCGCATCGAGGAGTGGGAGCGTTGGGACGAGGTCTCCCAAGCGGCGTTCGGCGCCTGAACGGGGTACGAGGATGCGCTGGACGCTGGACGACGTGATCGAGGCGGCGTTCACCGAGCTCGAAGCCGAAGGGCTCGACAAGCTGACGCTGCGCGGGGTCGCCCGCACCCTCGGCTCCCACCTCAACTCGGTGAGCTCCTACGTGAAGACGAAGCAGACACTCATCGAGACGATGGCCGACCACATCGTCGGCTCCGTCGACGTCACCAACCTCCCGGACGAACCGGTCGAACGCGCCCGCGCCGTCGCCACCGGCTACCGGGACGCCCTGCTCGCCCACCGCGACGGCGGACGCCTGGTCGCCGGCACCTTCACCGGCACCGGCAAGACCCTGCGCGTCGCCGACACCATGGCCGGCGCACTGCTGGACGCCGGCTACGACAAGGCAGAGGCAGCGCGGCTGTGCTGGGCGATCGTCTACTTCACGCTCGGCCTGACCCAGGAACAGCAGACGCCGTCGGCCGACCCCCGCGGCTCGTTCGACGAACTCGTCGCCACCGGCAGCTACCCGTCCCTGGCCCGGATCGGCGAGCACCTCATGGTCGCGGACTCCTTCGACGACCGTTTCCAGTACGGGCTGTCGCGGTTACTGCCCCCTGGCGCTTGAAGCCCTTTTCGACCGATGCCATCTTCACGGGTGTCGTGTCCCGTTTCGTCGCTCAACCATCATCTCCGCGTTGCCCGCGAGCAATACTGTGTCGGGGCACTGCGATAAGGCTCCGCGTGGATGTTCTTCCCGATCGTCACGGCTAAGGAGACCCTCTGATGCCCGACATCTCCCGACGCAGACTCCTCACCTCGGCTGGAGCGCTGAGCGGGGCAGCCCTGGCCGCGGAGTTCCTGCCGCAGAACGTGCAGCGGGCGCTGGCCGCCACCCCGTCCCGGACCGGGCGGCCGAACCGGTTGTCCGACATCAAGCACGTTGTGATCCTGATGCAGGAGAACCGGTCGTTCGACCACTACTTCGGCACGCTGCCGGGGGTGCGTGGCTTCGCGGATCCCGCCGCGTTGACGCTGAGTACCGGCAAGTCGGTCTTCCACCAGCCGGATCCGCAGAATCCTGACGGCTACACGCTGCCGTTCCATCTGAACACCTCCACCAGCAGCGCGCAGGCGATCCCGTCCACCAGCCACGCCTGGAGCGTTCAGCACAGTGCGTGGAACGGCGGCAAGATGGACAACTGGCTGCCGGCGCACCGTGCGGCCGACGGTAAGAACGGCCCGTACACCATGGGCTACTACACCGAGGACGACATCCCCTTCCACTTCGCGCTGGCGAAGAACTTCACGATCCTGGACAACTATCACTGCTCGCTGATGGGGCCGACGTGGCCGAACCGGCTGTACCTGATGAGTGCCTGGATCGACCCCGAGGGCGTGGGCGGCGGTCCCATCACCAGCAACCAGCACAACGAGCTGTACAAGTGGAAGACCTATCCTGAGGCGCTGACCGAGGCGGGGGTCTCGTGGCGGGTCTATCAGGAGGTGGACAACTACGGCACCAACGTCCTGGAGTACTTCGACAAGTACGTCAACGCGCCGGTCTCCTCGCCGCTGTATCAGAACGCCCTGCGCAGCTACTCCTCCGACCGGTTCGAGCACGACGCCGCGCACGACCAGTTGCCCACGGTCTCCTGGATCCTGCCGACCAGCTGGCAGTCCGAGCACCCCGACTACACCCCGGCGGCCGGCGCGGACTTCGTCGCCCGCAAGATCGACGCCATCGCGTCGAACCCGGACGTGTGGGCCAAGACGGTCTTCATCCTGAACTACGACGAGAACGACGGCCTGTTCGACCACGTGCCGCCGCCGACCCCGCCGGCCGGGACCGCGGGGGAGTTCGTCGACGGCGTACCGATCGGCGGCGGGTTCCGGGTGCCGTGCGTCATCGTCTCCCCGTGGACCGCCGGCGGCTGGATCAGCAGCGCGACCTCGGATCACACCTCCACCCTGCAGTTCCTGGAGCGGCTGACCGGGGTGCGGATCCCGAACATCACCGACTGGCGCCGTGACACCTTCAGCGACCTGACCTCCGCGCTGGGCTTCCCGGTCCGCAGCGCCCCGCAGCTTCCCGACACCAAGCGTCCGCTGGCCCGCGCGGTTCAGGAGATCGCGACGTTGCCCGCCCCGGCGCTGCCCGGTGCCGACCAGTCGATGCCGGGACAGCAGCGCGGCAGCCGTCCGCGTCCCCGGCCCGGCGTCTAGCGTCCGTTCCGTAGAACTGACAGGAGGATCCAGCATGTCCAACGACAGTTCACAGACTCCGGGCGCCGGGACCGACACGCCCGACACGCCCGACGTGCGCGACACGCCCGACGTGCGCGACATGCACTACGCGATCGGTGAGACCGACGTGCTCGAAATCGTCGTCGAGCCGGCCACCGAGAACGCCCCGCGCGGTCGGAGCCTGCGGGTGGCGGGCTCCGTCGCCGCGATCGCCGTCGTCGCCGCGGGCGCCATCGCCATCGGTGCCGCCAACAGTTCCGCCGGCCCGCGGCGTTCCGACGCCGACCAGGTCTCGCACGCGGTGCCGGCGGCGGCGGTCGGCGCGGCCGGCTATCAGGTCTACGTGGCCGCGGCCGGCGGCGGCGCGGTCGCCACGTTCAACACCCGCACCGGTACCCAGGGCCCGACCTACGGCACCGACTCGGCCATGGGCATCGCGCTCTCGCCCGACCACCGCACCCTCTACGCGGCGAACACCGGCCAGTACGGGGTGCTCGCCTTCGATGTGGCGACGAAGAAGAGCACGACGATCCAGGTCGGCGCCTATCCGCAGGATGTGGCGGTGTCCCCGGACGGCAAGACCGTGTACGCCACCGTCACCGGCGGCGACACCGGTCCCGGCGGTTCGAACACCGTCGCGGTGATCGACGCCGCGACGGATAAGGCCGTCTCCACTATTACCGTGGGCTCCGCGCCCCGTCGCATTGTCCTGAGCGCCGACGGCAAGCGCGCCTACGTCGGGACCGGCCAGGGCGTCTGGATCGTCGACACCGCGACCCGGCGTACCGTCGGGGTCGTCCACACGCCCTCGGACGTGCAGGGTCTGGCGTTGAGCCCGGACGGATCCCAGCTCTACGCGACCGCCCCCGACGAGGACGAAGTCCTGGTCATCTCCACCCGCGACGCGTCGGTCCGGCACACGTTCAAGGCCGGGGCCGAGCCTTGGTCGGTCGGCGTTCTGCCGGACGGCTCCAAGCTCTACGTCGCGGACATCAACTCCAACAGCGTCTCGGTCCTGGACGCGCGCACCGGCCGGACCACCGCCGCGATCACTGTCGGCTCGCTGCCGACCGCCATCGGCGTCACCCCGGACGGCACGCAGGTCTGGGTGGGCAACACCCTGTCCGGCAGTGTCTCGGTGATCGACACCGCGTCCGGCAAGGTCGTGTCCACCATTCCCGGCGGTCCCGGAACCAGCGCCCTGGACGACGCGCCGACCGACATCGTGTTCGCGCCGGCATCCTGATGGCACACCACGCATCCTGATGGCACACCACGCATCCTGGGATGCAGACATCTGTCATCGTGGGCGAACAAAGGCTCCGGCATTATTACCAGTTAATGGCAATAGCTCCTATTTATTGAAAATGGGGTATAATCGGGGCATCCGAGGAAGCGTTACTCACTAACATCCGCGCTGGTGTCGCCCCTGGGTCATGACAGGTCCGCTCGCGGACCGGACGGGGCGGCCTGCTTATGGCGCTTCCCACTTTCTTTCCTCCACCCTTGCAGGGTGATTCCTGCGGTGCTCCGCTCCTCCCGCGGTTGGTCTTGGAGCCGACTCTGTCGCAGACCGGCTCGTTCGACGGCGCCTGGTGGCCGCGCTCGCACCACGTCCTGGCCGAGCTGCCGGACCTGATCACGGCGCTGAGCGCGCACCTGGGCCGCATCGTGCGGGTCGGTCTCGACATCGAGGCCTGGGACGATGTGCCGCGCAGCGTCACCGTCGACGGCCAGGTGATCCGGATCAGCTGGTTCCCGGGCCGGGACCGGACCATAAGCGTCAGCCTCGGGTTCCAGAACCACTTCCTGTTGCTGGTCGTCCCGCCGGCCACCGGTGTGGGGGCGGCGCAGACGGCGATGGCCGAAGCCGCCGGGCGCGACAACCGCTCGACGGCCGCCGACCTCCTTCCGTGGCTTCCGTGACTTCCGTGACGGCACGGCCTGGGACTGATTGGCCGTCAGCCGCACGCGGGCCTGCTGGTACTGTCGACGGTGACACCGTCTTCCAGTGATGGTGCAGCCCACCGGCACAGCGCAGCCTTCTGCTCCGCGTCTTGGTCCCCGGTCAGGGTCGTGGTCGCCCTTCATCAGCGCGATCGCCTCGAATGCGCAAACAGCGAGCACCCGCGATACCGCGATACCGCCCTGCTCGCCCTCCGTCCGATCGACGAAGTGAGGGCTCCGCCATGACCAGCTTTGGCTTTCTGAGCACCTACCCGCCCACCCAGTGCGGCCTGGCCACCTTCAGCGCGGCGCTGGTGCGTCATCTGACCGGTCAGGACGGCGGGGACCGGGCCGGTGTGGTCCGGGTCGTCGACACCGTGCAGCCGGCTGTGTATCCGGACGTCGTCGCGCAGTTGGTCAACGGCTCGCCGGCGGGACCCGCCACGGCGGCAGCGGTGCTGAACCGCTGCGACGTCGCCATCGTGCACCACGAGTACGGCATCTACGGCGGCCGGGACGGCGAGGATGTGCTGCGGGTCCTGGACGAGACGGGCGTCCCGGTGATCGCGGTGCTGCACACCGTCTTGGCCGCGCCCACCGCGCACCAGCGGCAGGTGCTGGAACGGATCGCCGACGCCGCGGCCGCGGTCGTGGTGATGTCCCAGACCGCCGCCGACCGGCTGGACGCGGGCTACCTGGTCGACCAGGCCAAGATCTCGGTCATCCCGCACGGCGCGCTCCCCAGCCGGCGCCGCTCGCCCCTGGCCTCCCTCAACCCGTTCGCTCCGCCGGCGCCGGTCGCCGCGGTGCGGCGCCCGATCGTCCTCACCTGGGGTCTGCTCGGGCCGGGCAAGGGCATCGAGTGGGCGCTCGAGGCCTTCGCCGGGCTCGGCGGCCTGGATCCGGCGCCGCGGTACGTGATCGCCGGCCAGACGCATCCCAAGGTCCTGGCGCGGGAGGGTGAGGCGTATCGGGACCGCCTGCGTGCCCGGGTGCAGGAGCTCGGGATCTCGGCCGATGTCGAGTTCGATCCCGGATATCACAATCCCGATGTGCTGACGGACCTCGTCCACAGCGCCGACGTGGTGCTCCTGCCCTATGAATCCACCGAGCAGGTGACCTCCGGCGTGCTCATCGAGGCGGTCGCCGCCGGCCGGCCGATCATCGCGACCCGCTTCCCGCACGCCGTGGAACTGCTCGCCGACGGCACCGGGCTGCTGGTGAAGCACCGGGACGTGGCCGCCATGACCGAAGCGCTGCGGGCGGTCCTCACCCGGCCGGCCCTGGCCCGGTCCATGACGCAGGCCTGCGGCCGCATCGCCTCCGACCTGGCCTGGACCACCGTGGCGGACTCCTACCGGGCCCTGGCCACGTCGCTGCTCGACACCCCGATCACCGCCGCTGCATGAAACCCGAGATCTCCTTCGCCCACCTGCACCGGCTCAGCGACGACACCGGTCTGTTCGAGCACGCCCGCGGCGCCGTGCCGCGCCGCGAGCACGGATACTGCCTCGACGACGTCGCCCGCGGCCTGCTGGTCGTCTGCCGCGAACCCGAACCCGACGCCGGTCTGACCGCTCTGGCCGAGACCTACCTGGCCTTCGTCGCCCACGCTCAGGACCCTGACGGGTCGTTCCACAACCGGCTGGGCCTGGACCGGATCTGGCACGACGAACCCGGCGTGGGCGACTGGTGGGGGCGCGCGCTGTGGGGGCTGGGCACCGCCGCGGTCCGCGGCCCGGAGCCGTGGATCCGCAGCGCGGCTTCGGAGATGTTCGACAGCGGCGCGACACTGCGCTCGCCCTGGTCGCGCAGCAACACCTTCGCGGCGTTGGGCGCCGCGGAGATCCTGGCCGTCGATCCGGGGCACGAAGGTGCGCGAAAGCTGCTCGCCGATGCCGCGCGACTGATCGGGCCGCCACGGGCGGACGACGCCTGGCCCTGGCCCGAGCCGTGGCTCAGCTACGCGAACGCCGCCCCCGTCGAAGTCCTCATCGCCGCCGGCCACCTGCTGGAGGACGAACGCCTGCTCGCCGACGGCCTGACCCTGCTGGGCTGGCTGCTGGACACGCAGACCCGGGACGGGCACCTGTCCCTGACCCCGGCCGGCGGTCACGGCCGGGGCTGGACCGGCCCCGGCTTCGACCAGCAGCCCATCGAGGCCGCCGCGCTGGCCGACGCCTGCGCCCGGGCCCTGGCCGTCACCGGCGCCGACCGCTGGGAGGCGGGCCTGGCCCGTGCGATGGCCTGGTTCCTCGGGATGAACGACTCAGGCATCCCGCTGGCCGACCAGAGCACCGGTGGCTGCTGCGACGGCCTGGAGCGCGAGGGGCGCAACGAGAACCAGGGCGCGGAGTCGACGCTCGCGCTGATCTCCACTTTCCAACACGGCCGCAACCAACCAAAGGGGCGTCTTGCTTAACCTCGAGCTCGGCATCGTCGCGCACTCCCGCAAGGAGAACGAACACCGGCTACCCATCCATCCCGCGCACTTCGAGCGTATAGACGCCGACGTGCGGGCACGCATCCACCTGGAGGAGGGCTACGGCGAACGCTTCGGAGTCCCCGACAGCCGACTGGCCCCGCTCGTCGCCGGGATCAGGTCCCGGGCCGAACTCGTAGCCGCCTGCGACATCATCGTGCTGGCCAAGCCGCTGCTCGAAGACGTCTCGGAACTGCGCGAAGGCCAGACCCTGTGGGGCTGGCCGCACTGCGTCCAGGACACGAAGCTGACCCAGACGGCCATCGACCGCCGGCTGACGCTGATCGCGTTCGAGGCGATGAACCACTGGACCGGCGACGGCTCGTTCAACCTGCACGTGTTCCACAAGAACAACGAGATGGCCGGGTACTCCTCGGTGCTGCACGCGATGCAGCTGGTGGGCTCGACCGGCGACTACGGCCGGCGGTTGAACGCCGTGGTCATCGGCTTCGGCGCGACGGCGCGCGGCGCGGTGACGGCGCTGAACGCCCTCGGCGTCCACGAGGTCGACGTCCTCACCGGCCGCGGCGTCAGCGCCGTCGCCTCGCCGATCCACTCCGCGCGCATCGTCCATTTCGACCACGACGAGGCCGACGACACCGACGACCCGCGCCGCAGCCACGCCCTCACCGACAGCGGAAGCCAGCCGCTGGCGGAGTTCCTGGCCGGCCACGACATCATCGTGAACTGCGTCCTGCAGGACACCAGCGCGCCGCTGACCTTCCTGATAGAGGAAGACCTCGCGACGCTGGCCCCCGGCACCCTGGTCATCGACGTGTCCTGCGATGAGGGGATGGGCTTCAGCTGGGCGCGCCCGATGACGTTCACCGAGCCGATGTGCGTTGTCGGCAACGGGGTGCAGTACTACGGCGTCGACCACAGCCCCTCCTACCTGTGGAACTCCGCGACCTGGGAGAACAGCGAAGCCCTGATTCCCTTCTTGCGCACGGTCCTCAGCGGCCCCGCCGCCTGGGAGGCCGACGACACGATTCGGCGCGCCATCGAGATCCAGGACGGCGTGATCCAGAACCCGGCGATCCTGGCGTTCCAGCATCGATCGGCGGAGTATCCCCACTTGGCGCACGTCGCTACGGAGCAGGAATGAGCACGCCGGAACCCACGGTCCGTCCGCGGGCGAGACCGGGGCCGAGGACGGCGACCGAGTCGGCCGGGCCACCACTGCCAAGCACGTCAAGGACCGGTGATTGCTCTGTTGGGGTGATTCTTCCGTGGGTCTGCCGCAGCGGTGGCCGCCGAACTGTGCTATAGTGATCTTGTTGCAGTAGTGGTACCCATGAACTTAGTGTGCGCCTGATGCTTTGCGGCTCAGGCGCCTTTTGTTTTCCGGAACTCTCCGGGTGGGGACATTTCCGCGGCAGGGGACTCCGCGCGGTGTGGGGACCCTTCGAACCCCACACAAAGAAGGAAAAGTCATGGCTACAGGCACCGTCAAGTGGTTCAACGCGGAAAAGGGCTTCGGGTTCATCGAGCAGGACGGCGGCGGCGCCGACGTGTTCGCTCACTTCTCGAACATCGCTGCCGACGGCTACCGCGAGCTCCAGGAGGGCCAGCGCGTGAGCTTCGACGTCACGCAGGGCCAGAAGGGCCCGCAGGCCGAGAACATCGTTCCGGCTTAATCGCGAGCCAGGGCATCCGCCTTACCGGATGACTCTTGAGTGCGGCCCGGTACCTGCTTCAGGTGCCGGGCCGCACTTCGTGGTGTCAAAGTGTCCGCGGTGTCAAAGTGCCGGACAAGCTTTCCGGCCAGCCGGAGCGGACCCGGCCAGGCGCAGCGCGCAGCGGAACCGGCGCGCTGCCGCGTCGGCGGCTGGTGCCGCCTTGACCACCGGTGCCGCCTTGACGGCCGGTGCCGCTTCGACTTAGCGGCGCGGCCTCACCTCTTGCCGGTGCGGCTTCACCTGGCCGTGCGGAGCTTGGTGAGTGCCTCGGCGAGGATGGCGTCGGCATCGGCGTCGCTGCGCCGGTCGCGGACATAGGCCAGGTGGGATTTGAACGGGCCCGCCTGCACCAGGGCCGGGGGGTTGTCGGGGTCCAGGCCGGCCGGACGGTCACAGTCGTGACAGTCCCACGTGGTGGGAATCTCCGCTGACGCGGCGAAGATCGGGCTCGTCGAATGGCCGATCGCGCACCAGAAGGTGACCGCGACCCGCGTTACCAATTGCCCTCGTTCGTTCTCGCCGCTGGGTCCTGCCCCGATTCTGCTCCCACGTATTCCGCTGCGCGCCATGCTATGGAGCCTCCTTAGCCGCGGTCGGCACTGAGCTCAGCTGAGCGAACCGTCCCGCTGTGACGAACAGTACGCCCCTGGGGCGGCGCGAGCGGGAAAGCAAGACGATCGCTGACCGGCGGATCCTGTGTCAGGGGCGCGGTCCGGGCCGCCGTTCGCCGTGGATTCGGGGTCGAGCGCGGCCGCTGGCGGCTGGTCGACGGCTGGTCTACGGCTGGTCGACGGCGTCAGTGCGCTGACCGGCTCAGACGGATCCCTGCTGGCCGGCCCCGGTGTCGATGAGGATCTGCTGCGCGTCCGCGACGTTGTCCTGCCGGACGGCCTGCGCTATGGCTGCCTTCGCCGCCTCCGCGTCCGCGTCCGGCGGTATCACCAGCAGCGAGAAGAGATCGTGTTCGCTCCGGGTGACCAAGATGGTGTCGTCGCCGACCGGGTAGGAGTCGATGCGCACCACCTGGCCGTCCACGACCAAGCGGGTCGGCAGACCGTCCCAGGCCGTCGCGTCGAGCCCGACCCGGGTGATCGGGCCGATGTGCCGGGCCAAGGCGCTGATCAGGCCTGGGAGCTCGGAATGGATACGCCGGGAGCGGGGCCACCAGGCCCCGTCCAGGACACCGCCCTCGCGAGGCCCGATCGTCTCCAGGCGCAGGATCGCGGTCCCCGGCGCCACGGCCGTGTGCACCGCCGTGGGCAACTCGCCCCCGGCCTCGGCGCGAGGCGGCGGGTCGGGGGTGTCGCGTCTTGGGGAGTTCGCCATGACAGATCGCCTGTTCCCTCTCTCGGCATCCACTCTACGTCGCGGGCAGGCTTCCAGCAGGGTGCGACCACCGCGATCAGACGACCGGGACCGGCGGAGCCGCGAGCAGCGCACGGTCCCCGTCGATGCCGTGGTCCAGCGCGGCCTCCACGTCCTCGTGCGGGGTTCCCAGGCGCGGCGTGCTGACCTTGTCGAGACGGTGGTAGTGCTGCTCGCTGAGGTCGAGGTGCAGAGAGCTCAGGTACTCCGCCAGCTGTGTCAGGGTGCGGGGGCCGGCGATCGGGACCAGTGCTGTTTGTGCCAGGGCGGCGCGGCGGCGTAGCCAGGCCAGGGCGACCTGCGGCGCGCTGGTGCCGAGCTCGTCGGCGATCGCCAGGACGGTGTCGAGGACCGCGGTGCGCTGTGCGCTGCCTTCGATCGCGTTGCCTTCGATCGGGCTGCCTTCGATCACGTCGCCGCGCGCGCTGAGCCGGCCCTGTCCGCCCTGCCGGTACTTGCCGGTCAGCAGCCCTCCGGCCAGCGGGGAGTACAGCAGCATGCCGAGGCCGTGGGCCTGCGCCATCGGCAGCAGTTCCCGTTCGGCGGAGCGCTCGGCCAGGCTGTACTCGGTCTGGATGCCGACCAGCGGGGCCAGGCCGCGCAGCTCGGCGCGGACCGTGGCGCCCGCGACGCGCCAGGCCGGGAAGTTGGACAGGCCGCCGTGCCGGATCTTGCCGGCGCGGATCAGGGTGTCGAAGCCGGACAGGATCTCCTCGAGCGGGGTCGTGCCGTCCGGGAAGTGCGGCATGTAGACGTCGACGTAGTCGGTGCCCAGGCGGCGCAGGCTGGCCTCCAGGGAGCGGACCATGACCTTGCGCCCGTTGCCGGTGCTGCCGGGCGCGGGCTGCGCCTGCCTGGTGCCGCTGTATTTGGTGATCACCACGAAGTCGTCGCGCCGGCCGCCGAGCAGCCTGCCGAGCATGGTCTCGGCCCGCCCGTCCTGGTAGATATTGGATGTGTCGAAGGTGGTGCCGCCGGCCGACACGAACGCCTCGAAGATCTGCCGCGAGCCTTCAGGCCCGGCGCCGGCCTGCTCGGTGGAGAAGTTCGCCGTCCCCAGCGCGTACTCCGAGACGCGCAGTCCCGTCAGTCGGCCGAACGTCTGGTAGCGCATGGCAGCTCCTGGATCCCGGTGGTGCGAGGTAGACTTCACGACGGTATCAAGAAAAACGAGGGGTCGCTCTTTTTATGCCGAAGGTCAGCCAAGCCCACCTGGACGCCCGCCGCCAGCAGATCATCGACGCCGCCCGGGCCCGGTTCGCCACCCACGGCTTCGCCCGCACCTCGATGGCCGACATCGTCACCGGGTCCGGCCTGTCCAACGGAGCGATCTACCGCTACTTCACCAGCAAGGAAGAGATCGTCGTCGCCGTCTGCGAACAGGCCGGCGACGGTCTGCCACAGGAGCTCACCACCGAGGCCGTCAACGGCTTCCTGGAACACATCCGCACCCTGGCGCGGGATGCGGACCACGCCCGCCTGGTGGCCCAGATCTATGCCGAAGCCGCCGTCTCGCCGCCGCTGGCAGCGCTGGTGCGCGACCAGCTCGCGGCGCTGCGGGCGGCGGTCGCCGAGTTGGTGCTCGCCCGCCGAGGCCTGGACCGAGGCCGGGATCGGGACCGGGACCGGGACGCCGAACGGGTCGCCGAGGCGTTCGTGGCCCTGTGCGCCGGCTACAACCAGCAGTTGGCGATCCGGGGCGATGTGGATCCGGCGCCGTATACCGCCGCGCTGATGGCGATCGTCGAAGAGTGATGGTCCGCTATCTCATCGTCTTCCCCAGCCCTACTGGTGCCCGAGGATCCGATGCGGTCGGTAGAGCCTCTCCAAGCTCGCGACCTCCTCACCGTCCAGCTCGACATCAACAGCCGCAATAGCGTCGTCCACATGCTTCGCCTTGGTCGCGCCCACGATGGGTGCGGTGACCCCCGGCCTGCCGAGCAGCCAGGCCAGGGCGACCTGCGCGGGCGGCAAGCCGCGGTCGGCGGCCAGTGCCCGTACCGCGTCGACCACGTCGAAGTCGGCGTCGCCGTACATGTCGTCGGCGAGCGGGTCGGCGCCGGATCGGAGTGTGTGCCGCCGGCCGTCGCGCTCGCGGGTGCCGGCGAGGAGTCCGCGGGCGAGCGGGCTCCACGGGACGATGCCCACTCCCTGGTCGAGGCAGAGGGGGATCATCTCTCGTTCCTCTTCGCGGTACAGGAGGTTGTAGTGGTTCTGCATCGACAGGAACGGGGTCCAGCCGTTGGCCCGGGCGGTGTGCTGCGCCTTGGCGAACTGCCAGGCGTACATGCTGGAGGCGCCGATGTAGCGTGCCTTCCCGGTCCGGACCACGTCGTGCAGCGCCTCCATCGTCTCCTCGACGGGGGTCTCGTAGTCCCAGCGGTGGATCTGGTACACGTCGACGTAGTCGCAATCCAGGCGGCTCAGTGAGGCGTCGATGCCGGCCAGGATGTGCTTGCGGGACAGACCTCGATCGTTCGGGCCGGGGCCCATCGGGAAGTACACCTTGGTGGCGAGCACGTAGTCTTCGCGATGGGGGAAGAACTTGCCGAGCAGCCGTCCGGTCACCTGCTCGCTCGCGCCGTTCGAGTACATGTCGGCGGTGTCGAAGTACGTCACGCCGGCCTCGACCGCGCGCCGCACGAGCGGTTCCGCGGCCTCCTGGCTGAGGATCCAGTCCCGCCCGGACTGGTCTCCGTAGCTCATCATGCCCAGGCAGATGCGTGAGACCTTGAGGCCGGAGCGGCCTATCGTCGTGTACTGCATCCCGGTTTCCTCTCTTGCGGCGAGTCTTGTGACGAGCTGAGAATCAGTTCTGCCGTCACGGTGAGATGATCGCCCATCCCGTAAGCTGGCGGAATGCCGAACCGCAGGCCCAGGCCGGAGCGGGCCTACGAACCCAAGGAAATCGACGGCCTGGACCGTCGCATCCTGGCCGAGCTCCAGGTTGACGCCCGCCTCAGCCTGGCTGAGCTGGGCCGCAGGGTGAATCTGTCGGCTCCGGCCGTGGCCGACCGGATCCAGCGGCTCGAAGAGACCGGCGTCATCACGGGCTACCACGCGGCGGTGGACCCGAGCACTGTCGGGTTCCCGGTCACGGTGCTGGTGCGGATCAATCCGGCGGTTCGCGAGCTGCCGCGCATCGCGAAGCTCGCCGAGGAGACTCCGGAGATCGTGGAGTGCTACCGGATCACCGGCGACGATTGCCTTTACTTCATCGCGCACCTGCGCGCCGTCGAGCACCTTGAGCCCATCCTCGATCGCTTCGCCCCGTACGGCCGCACCACCACCTCGCTCGTCCACGCGGCCACGGTGCCGCGTCGGCCGCTGCCGCTCGGTGCGCCCGATCGGCCCGATCGGCCCGATCGGCCCGAGGCCGAGTGACGCCTGATCACGCCCTGGCCGTGCCCTGATCGTGCCCTGATCAGGTCCGGACTAGGTCCGGATCAGGCCCGCTGGTCGCGATACCGCCGCATCACCACCGACCCGATCAGCGCCGTCCCCGGACCCTCCTGGCCGCCCGGGCCGGGTTCCGGATCCACACTGTCGGCGGCCAGCGGCTCGCCGCACCGGTCGCAGGCCACTGTCGGCGTCATCGCCTGACCGCACGCCTGGTGGCGAAGCGCCATCGGCGCGCCGTCGCCGCCGTCCAGCCAGCGGTCGCCCCAGGCCATCAGCGCCATCAGCACCGGGATCAGGTCCAGGCCCATCGGGGTGAGCCGGTACTCGTGCCGCAGGGGAGACTCCTGATACGCCACCTGTTCCAGGAGCCCGTCGCCGACCAGCTGCGTGAGCCGCGCGGACAGCACGGCGCGCGCCACCCCCAAGTCGGCGCGCAGGTCCTCGAACCGGGTGATCCCGCAGTACACGTCGCGCAGGATCAGCGGTACCCAGGACGGGCCGACGACGTCCGCCGCGCGGGCGATCGAGCAGACGATCGCGGAGAAGTCGGTGGTGCGCGGCACGGCTCAGCCCACGATCGGCGCGGCCGCGGCCTCGGCGACGCCTGTGTCGGCCAGTCGGCGCAGGGCGCCGGCCAGCAGCTGGGTGTCCTCCAGGGAGTAGATCGCGACGATGCGTCCCCATCGGATATCCAGGACCTGGAGCATCCGGTTGCGGTACGGCTCCCCGGCCACCTCGGCGGCGATGTCGACCACGCTGATCACCCGGGTCCGCCACGGCCAGCCCTTGACCAGCACGTCGCGCACCTCGAAACGCCCGCGGCCCATCAGGCGGTCCACCCGGGCGAACCACGTCTCGATCAGCGCGCGGCCGTGCCGGCGCCCGCCGAGCGCGTGGTCGCCGACGAACTCGTACACCGCCTCCTCGGCGAGGCCTTTGGTGACGGCGGCGGTGTCCCCCGCACTGAGCGCTGCGAACGCCTTGCGGACCTGGTGGGCGACGATGGCCTTGTACATGAGCCCCTCCTGGACTGCCTCAGTCTGTTTAGCAGACTGTCGAATCTATCGTGCCGCCCGCTTCCTCGCATGTCCGGGTACTGCTTTCACGGCCGCCGCTTTCGGAACCGCCGCGTCCAAAGCCGCCGACACGCCGCGCGTTTTCGTCGTCTTCATCACCTGCGACATGATTTGAAGAATTTTTGGCAAACCCTTGGGTAGCCCTCTGATCCATTTCTTGCCAATGTCCATATCCGGTACCAATTCCGCCACCTCCCTCGCCACCTCCAGGAGGAAACATGCATCGGGCATCATCAGGACTCGGCGACCGCCGGGCCTTGCGCACCGGCGCCAGGTTGGCCGCCGTCGGGACCGCGGTCGCGCTGTCCCTCGCGGTCGCCGTCGGCGCCCAGGCCGCGCCGGGCAGTGTCCCGCACCAGGTCCCCAGCCCCAAGCACCACCACTTCAGCGCCGAGGTGAACCGCATCGGCGCGGCCGCGACGATCCCGGACCGGGTGGCGCGCGTCGAGCAGGCGCTCCAGTCGTCCGGGCCCGGCCTGCAGCAGGCCTATGACGTCGCGCCGCTCTACGCGAACCACATCGACGGCACGGGCCTGACGATCGCCACGCTGGTGGCGTTCGGCGACAAGAGCGCCCAGAGCTATCTCGACCAGTACGACTCGGACAACGGCCTGCCGGCGACGACCGTGCAGACCATCGCGCCGTCCGGCACGGTGCCGGCCTGCACCGATCCGGGCGTGAACACCAGCGACTGCCAGAGCTGGGGCGGCGAGACGGACCTGGACATCTCGATGATCCACACCCTCGCGCCCGGGGCGAAGATCCTGATCATCGCGACCCCGGTCAGCGAGACCGAGGGCGTCACCGGCTTCCCGGAGCTGCTGTCCGCGATGGACTACACGGTCTCCAACCACCTCGCCGACGTCATCTCGATGAGCATGGGCACCCCCGAGGACGACTTCGCCAGCTCCGCCCAGCTGCACGACCTGGACAGCCACTTCAAGAACGCGACCGACAACGGCGTGACGGTCCTGGCCTCCACCGGCGACGACGGCGCCGACGGCATGCAGGTGGACGGCACCACCCCGTGGGGCAAGCGCGTCGTCTCCTTCCCGGCCGACGAGTCCTACGTGACCGCGGTCGGCGGCACCGATCTCTACCTCGACGACAACGGCAACCGCACCCAGCCCGACGACCTGTGGCCCGAATCCGGCGGCGGGGTCTCCCACGAGTTCGGCATCCCGGCCTGGCAGCAGAGCACCGCCACCGCCACCGGCGCCGCCGGCCGGTCTCTGCCGGACATCACGATGGAGGGCACCTCCGGCACCTCGGAGTCCTCCCCGCTGATGGCCGCCATCGTCGGCCTGGCCGACCAGTCCGCCGGCCACGACCTGGGCCTGATCAACCCCGCGCTGTACGCCATCGGCCCCAACGGCACCGGCTCCGGCGTCGTGGACGTGACCAGCGGCTGCAACTCCACGGACACCGTGACCGGCTACTGCGCCGGCACCGGCTTCGACATCGCCTCCGGCTGGGGCACGATCGACGCGGCCGCCTTCGTGCCGGCGCTGGTCGCCGCCTCGACGCCGAGCAGCAGCCTGCGCGTGGACGCCGGCGCGAAGGGCCCCGGACACATCCGGCTGCTGGAGAAGCAGTGAACTGATGAAGTGACCGCTGAAGCGGCTGATCCGCTGGAGCCGCTGATCCGTTGATCCGCTGAAGCGGCGGATCGCGCGACGGGTGCCCCGGAGGCTGCGGCTCCGGGGCACTTTCGCGTCGGCGACGGCCGGTAGGGTCGGCCGCCATGAGCGGCATCGAGTCGCCGCGGGACTCCCGGACGTTCCTTCTGGAAGTCGGCGCCGGCGGCGAAGTGGCCGATGCCGCATTGCTGGCCGAACCGTTCCCCGGACCCGTCGACCCGACCGAACTCGCGGCGGCCGTCGCCGACCAGCCCGACGACCCCCGAGTCCACGTGTGGCACGGCGATCACCCCGGAGGTGCGGCGGGCAGGTATTTGTCCAGGCTGACGCCGTTGTTCCAGTGGCTGAGCAGGTCGCGGTCGATGAGGACGACGTGCTGGCCGGCCGCGAGCTCGCGGCTCTGCTTGGTGAAGCGCCAGGCGGTGGTGACGAACACCGGGACGTCCGCGTTGTGGATGGGGCGCGCGGTGCCCAGGAAGCGTTGCAGATCCGGGCCGGGGACAGCGTTTCCCGGCTTGTAGCGCTTGCATTGGATGACGACTCGGCGGCCGTCGGGAGAATCCGTTATCACGTCGGCGCCGAGATCGCCGGCCCCACCGCGGGATTGGTGCACCGTGAAGCCGTCCCGATGGCACAGGCCGGCGATGAAGAGCTCGAACTCAGTACCCGACATCGCGTCGATGGCCGTCAGGCTTTGGTGCCGTGCCGCACGCTCCAGGTCGTCCAAGCGCTTCAGCTCGGCGTGCTGCTCGGCCCGTCCGGCGCGCAGAACCGGCCTGAGCGCGGATCCGAGAGCCGCGAGCAGCGCGCTGGCTGGAACGGCTGGCCACAGCGAGCCCAGGCTGCCGCTGGCTGTCTCCACAAGTGCCACGGCCCCGCCGACGGCAACGGCGACGACCACGTGTCTGACGGCGGCTGGCGTGGCCATGGTCTCCCCGATCCGGAAGGCGGCGTCTCACCCGACCGCCGCGACGAACTCCTCCATCGTGACCTGCCCGGCGTAGATGCCATAGAACATGCTGATCAGATCCGGGCGGCCTGCGATCGCGCGGAGCAACGGCAGCAGGGCAGCGGAGTTGCCGCCCTTCGCGAACGTGAGAGTGGTCTCGAATGCCGCGCTGCTGTCCCGCTCCCGGTCGGTGCAGTGCGCCGCTGTCGCCGCGTCCACGGCCCGTGGGCCCGCCGCGAGGGCCGCGGGCAGGCGGTCGGCCAGCGATTGTGCCTGAGCGAACGCGTCGCCGATTCCTTGTGCGGTGACCGGATCCTTCGCCGTCGCGGCGTCCCCGATGAGCGCCCAGCCCGGCCCGGACGACTCCCGGACGTAGTTGCCCAGGTCGCCGGAGCCGGCGATGGGCCCGCCGCGGGCGGCGTCGGTGAGGTGTTCGGCGACGGCCGGGGCGCTCTTGGCGACCGCGGCGAGGAAGTGCCGATCAATGTCCTGTTTCACCTCGGCGAAGCGCGCGTGCGGCCAGCCGACCAGGACCAGATGGTGTCCGTCGTGGGTGGGGTAGGCCAGAACCGCCTGGCCGCCGCCGACGAAGATCTGCGTGCCCACGTTCGGCAGGCCGTGCCAATAGCCGTAGAACTGGCAGCCGAAGATGCCGGCGTCACGGATCGGCTTCGCCCCGGCCTGACGCGCCACCGCCGAGTGCCGCCCGTCCGCGCCGATGATCAGCGCGGCCCGCTCCGTGAAGCCGCCGCGTCCGCCGAAAGCGGCGCCGACCGCTCGGCCGTCCTCCCAGATCAGCTGCTGGAACGAAGCGCCCTCCCGCAACTCGGCACCCGCCGCCACGGCCGCCTCGACCAGCAGCGCGTCGAGCACGGTCCGGCGCGGCGCCAGCGACGACGCGACCCCGTCGCAGGCATAAGGCGCCCCGCGCAGGACGAGGTCTTCGGCCGCCCGGAAGCTGATGGTGTCGATAGCCGGGCAGCCGCTGGCCAGCAACGGATCCAGCAGACCCCAATCACGCAGGCGCGCCACACCCGTGGGGTGCAGCAGGTGGGTCGAGACCGTGTCGCTGGGGAACGCGGCTCGGTCCGTGAGCAGGACTCTGACACCCTGCCGAGCCAGCAGCAGGGCCGTGGCGGCGCCGGCGCAGCGGGCGCCGACGATGATGACGTCGTGCGTGCTCAAGGTGTCAGCTTCCCGTGAATACCTCGATGGCGCCAGCGGCATCCTCCAGCGTCATGGGTTGCAGCACGGCCGCGCTCGCCTCGGCCGCGGCCGCTACGAGTCGGCGTGCGGGCCAGTCGCTGGGAACGGGACGGTGGTCGCGCGCCGAGGTCAGCACCAGCCGGGCATCGGAGCTGTCGGGGTCTGGCGACACCTCGCCTTCCAGAGCGTTGGTCTGCTCTATGGCGTTGTGGATCCAGCGCAGTGCTTGATCCCGCGCCGCCGGCTCGCTGCGTGGGTCCGCGTGGTCGAGGATCGGAAGCTGCGCCGCCATCGCGCCGGCCGCCTCCGGGGCGAGTGCCCCGAGCACGGCGATCGTGGCCAGTCGGGCGCCGCCGTCGCCGTGGCTCTCCGGGGAGAGGTCGAGGGCGGCGTGCTCGTCGGCGTGCCGGAGTAGCGCGGACGACAGCTGCGACGGTGAGGAGATGTATCCCTCCTGCCCGAGTTCCGGATTGGCGTGGGTGCCGGTGAGGGGCGCGGCGATGGTGATGAGGCGCAGGACTTCACGCAGCCGCTCGGGGGCCGGGTCGTGGTGTCCGAGTGCTGCTTCCAGGGCGCAATGCATGTCGTCGATCGCGTCGCCCTCGTAGTCCTCGTCGCGGATCGCTCGCTGCGCGGCGATGAAGTTCCGTATCGGAGTCAGCAAGACGGGTGGAAGAGCCGGATCTTCCAGTGCCGCGGCGATCACCGCGTCGCCGAGCATCACCAGCGCGGAGTGGACGACTTGGTGCAGGGTGTCGATGCTGCCGGTGAGGTCGTCCAGCAGTTCGGCGCCGACTGGGATGTCCAGTAGGTCGGGCCGGTGGATGGCGGCCCAGACCGCGGCGTGCGAGGTGGCGGCGGCCCAGACCTCGCAGGTGTCGGAGTCGATGTCCTCGTCGATACGGTCCGATTCCAGGTCGGTGATGATGGCCACGACCGGGTCGTCGGTCAGCTCGACCGCCAGCTCCCACGGGCTGCGCACGTCCTGGAGACCGGCGCACATCGTGGCCAGCGCACCGAAACCGGCGTCCAGCAACTGGCGCAGGAGTTCGTTGCGATGCGCTTCGCGACGATCGGGATTGTCATGGTCGGCCATGGCCACGGCTGCGGCCGTCCAGCCCAACTCGTGCGCCTCCACGAAGGCTTGGAGGAGGAGGTGGCCGCGCATCTGGTCGTCGGCGAAGCCGTCGGTCGCGTCGTCGTCCGCGGTCAGACGCGCCCGCCGCACGAGGTCGTCGGCGAACTCGCGGCTTGCGCCTTCGGCGACGATGAGCGGCGCGTAGTCGTTGTCTGAAGCCTCGCGCCGGGCCGCCTGGATCAGCATGGCGCCCAAGGCGGTCGTGATCTCCCGGTGCCAGGGAAATTCGGCGGCGCCGAGTGCGACATCGCGGGCGGTGAACGCCGGATAGTTGACCCGCTTGCCGGGCTCCCAGACCGAGCGCACGGCGCCGGCCACGAGGTACTGGGCCGCCAGTTCCTGAAGCGGGTCGCCCATCAGGACCGGCAACGGCCAGGCCGGCCGGTCCTCAGCCCGGTCGTGATCGAGCGGAGGGAGCCAGTGCTCCTCGTCCCAGCGCCGGTCAAGTCTGGCGACCTCGACTTGTTGCAGGGTGTATTCCAGCAGTTCCGGGCTCCACGTCGTCAGGTGTCGTCCCAATGACGCCAGTGCGGCCGCCGCCTCTTCGAAATCCAGGCCGTCGCCGTCCAGGACCACCGTGATGACAGCGCCGCCGGGGTAGCCGATGATGCGGTGGTCGAGCACCTTGCGCAGCGATCTCCAGCCCTCGGTCATCGCGGCGGCCAACGCGTCAACGAAATGCTGCCGCCGCCCCAACTCCGGTTCCGGTCCGGTGATGGTGATCTGACCCAGGTATGGCACGTCGTTCCCCTTATCGCTCACGCCGTAGGCGTATGACTACAGATCGTATCGATGTCGGGGTCACACCAGTAGACGGTCCGGGGGAAATGGGACGATTGTCTTGAGGTAGCGCGACTGCGCGGCCCGCGGTCTTGATCCAGAGCGGCCGTTGTCCTTGTCCGCCGACAGAGCCGGATCAGTAGTCTGTCCGTTGGCCGGAGCGTCTGGTGGCAGGGGGTGGGGGACGATGTCGAACCGGTTGGTCGGCGGCCGGTTCCGGCTGACCTCGGTGATCGGGTCCGGTGGGTTCGGGCGGGTGTGGGCCGCGTTCGACGAGCGGCTGGGTGTCGAGGTCGCGTTGAAGGAGGTCCGGCTCGGCTCGTCGGTGGACCGGGCCGAACGGGTGCACATCGTCGCGCTGGCCGAGCACGAGGCGCGCAGCGCGGCCAGGCTGCGCGATCATCCGAACATCGTGACCGTCTACGACGTCGTCACCGACGACGAGGCGCCATGGCTGGTGATGCGGCTCGTCCGGGGGCACACCCTGGCCGAGGAGATCAGGGTTCGAGGACGGCTGCGGCCGGAGGCGGCGGCCCGGGTCGCGGCCGGGGTGCTCGGCGCGCTGGGGGCCGCGCACACCGCCGGGATCGTGCACCGCGACGTCAAGCCGGCCAACGTCATGCTCGCCGACGACGGCACGGTGCTGCTGACCGACTTCGGCATCGCCAAGCAGCACACGCAGAGCACCCAGGCCGTGCTTATGGGGACGCTGCACTACATGTCCCCGGAACGCCTCAACGGCAAGGACTTCCCGGCCGGTGACTTGTTCGCGCTCGGCGCGACCCTGTACGAGATGACCGAGGGCGTCTCGCCGTTCGAGCGGGCGACGGCCACCGCGACCGTGTCGGCGGTGGCGATGGAGGAACCGGATCCGCCGCGGCACGCCGGGGCGCTGGCGCCGCTGGTCATCGCACTCCTGCAGAAGGACCCCACTCGGCGTCCGGATGCGGTGGCGGCGCAAGCGATGCTGGCAGCCACCGGTACGCGGTTCACCGCCGCCTCGACGGTGTTCTCCGCACCGCCGGCCGACTCGTCGTTCATCGCCGCGCCTTCTATCGCTCCCGCTCCTACTGCCATGCCGACTTCGGCCTACGAAGCGACCTACGAGCCCGGCCGCGGGACCGTCCAGCCTGTCCAGCCCGTCCGTGAGACGGCCTACGGGACCGGCTTCGAGACCGGCTACGGGACCGGCTACGACACCGGCAAGCCTTCGTCCCAGCGGAGAATCGGCCGACGGGGCATCATCGTGGCCGGCCTCGGGGTACTCGGCGCCGCCGCCGCGGTTCCCGTGGTTCTCACCCTTAGCTCCTCGGGTTCCTCATCCTCATCCTCATCCTCGCCTTCGGGCGGGCGGTGGAGCGGCGCACAAGCCCTGCCGGGCAGCGCCGGCACCGGACCGATGGCGGTCGCCTTCAACCAGTCCGGGACGCAGGTGGCCGGCTGCGGGAAGGACGGCGTGGTCCGGCTTTGGGACAGTGCGGCCTGGGGCATCGCGAAGACCCTCGCCCACCGGATCGTCAATCCCTGGTCGATGCCCCTCGCCCAGGCCACCGCCTTCAACCCGGACTTCGCCAGCGCGCTGGCCGTGACGTTCCACCCGGACGGGGCGACCCTGGCCGTCACCAACGGCGACGGGACCGTGAGCCTGTGGACGATCGCCGACGGCACCGAGACCACGCTGCCGTATATCAACCCCATGCAGTGGAACGGCGCTCTCGGCTCAGTGTCCTTCGACCCCGGCGGCCGGATCCTCGCCACGACCTACGACACCCCGGCCGTCCGGCTCTGGGACCTGTCGACCCGCACCAGCCTGGCCACGATGGCCACCGGCGACACGAGTTGGGTCCAGCAGATCGTGTTCAGCCCGGCCGGCGGCATCGTGGCCACCGCCTCCGGCAACGGCAATCCGAACAACACCCCCGCCGACGGACGCCTCCAGCTGTGGGACCCGTCATCGCGCACGATGATCGCCACCTTGGCGGACACGAACTCGCCCCGCTCCCAGCCGCTGGCGTTCAGCCCGGACGGCAAGACCCTGGCGAACCTGCGCAGCGACGGCCGGATCACGCTCTGGGACATCGGGACGCGCGCCGTCGCCGCGACCCTCGCCAACGCCGGTTCCGGCGTGACATGCATCGCCTTCGGTCCCGGCGGCGTCCTGGCCGGCGGGCACGACGACGGCACCGTCACCCTGTGGGACACCAAGACGAAGGCCGTCACCGACGTGCTCGCGACCGGGGGCAACGACGCGGTCAACGGCGTCGCCGTCGCGCCCGACGGTACGGCCGTCGTGGCCGCCACCAAGACGATCACCGGTTGGCGACACCTGCGGTAGTGGCTAAGAGCGACCGAGGATTGGTGGCCGGGCGGAAAATCGGCGGAGCTCCGAGCCTGGCCGCACCGGTGCCTCGCGGCGCTGCGCTTGCAAGACGCATGCCCACGACCAACACCGGGTCGAGGGCATGCGTCCGGCACGCCCAGGCTCGTTCCCGCCGAGTTTTCCGTGCGCTGCGGCGGCTGCGCCGCCTCGCCAGACCGGCCACCAACCCTCGGTCGCTCTTACCTCATGAGTTGCTCAGCGACCCCCTCGCCGTCGCCGACAACCTGGAAGCATCGCATCGGAAGCAGAGCCTGGTGTACAGCTATATAAGGATACTGTGAATATGCTGATGCAGGACAAGGTCGTGATGGTCGCCGGAGTCGGATCCGGCATGGGTCGCCACATCGCGCTGGCCGCCGCGCGGGAGGGGGCCGACGTGGTGCTCGCCGCGCGTACCGCCGCGCAGCTGGACGAGGTGGCCAAGGAGGTCGGCGCGCTCGGGCGGCGGGCCCTGACCGTGCCGTGCGACCTGACCGACCCGGCGACTGCGGAGCGGTTGGCGACGGCCGCTCTGGAGGAGTTCGGCCGTGTCGACGCGATGGTCTACAACGCCCTGGCGATGCCGCCGATCGAGGGCTTCGGCACGGTCCCGCTCGAAGCGCTGTCCACCGCCTTCGACGCCAACGTGCTCGCCGCGCTGCGGCTGACCCGGCAGCTGATCCCGGCCCTGGCCGAGAACAAGGGCTCGGTCGTGATGGTCGGCTCCATGGTCCAGCGCTTCTCCGAAGTGTCGATGGGGCCGTACAAGCTCATCAAGACGGCCCTGCACGTGACGGCGCAGAACCTCGCCGCCGAATACGGCCCGCTCGGCGTCCGGTTCAACACCGTGGTCCCGGGCCAGATCTGGGGCGACACGCTGCGCGGGTACTTCGGCTACCTCGCCCAGCAACGCGGCGACGTGACCGTCGAGGACATCTATAACGAGGTCGCCGCCAAGATCAACCTGCGCCGCCTGCCCGAGGAGGACGAAGTCGCCGACGCGGTGCTGTTCCTGATCTCCGATCTGGCGCGCGCCGTCACCGGTCAGGCTTTGGACGTCAACGGCGGCGAATACCACCACTGACCGGCCGGTGCCTGGCCGCCCCGGCCGACCACCCGCAGCCAACCAGGCTGAGGGTGGTCGGCCGGGTCGCCCATGCTTGCCGCTGAGCCGTTTCGCAAGATTGCTTGTCAGGTGCGGTCCTGCTACCGACCACCCCTTGGAGTCAGCCGTCTAGAGCCACCCGCGCCGCGCGGCCTGCAACCCCGCCTGAAACCGGGTCTGCGCCCCGAGTTCGGTTATCAGGCCCCTCACATGCCGCTGCGCGGTGCGCGGGTGCCAGCCCATGTGGCGGCCGATGGCGGCGTCGGTCAGACCCGCGGCGAGCAGGCCCAGCAGGACGCGGGACTGCTCTGGCAGTTCCGCGTCCGGTGCCCCCGAGGCGTCGAAGCGCAGCGGCACGGCGCTCGCCCAGACCGACTCGAACAGCGCGATCAGCGTGTCCAGCAGCGAGGACTGGTGGATGACCAGTGCGTTGTCGCTGGAGACCGGGCGGTCCAGGGAGATCAGGCCCACCGTGTCGTCGGCGAGGAACATCTTCACCGGCACGCCGGTCGCGACCCGTGCCTGCTCGCCGGCGCTGACCAGGCCGCGGATCGCGCCGAGGCGGCCCGGCAGTTCCAGGCCGGTCCGGTCGTAGACGCAGCGATAGTGGACGCCGACCGCCAGCAGTTCGGATTCGATCGCGTTGGTCCCCAGGCCTCCGACGTATGGCGGTCGGTCGAATGCCCGGACCTCGTTGCGGGCGCTGCGTTGCAGCTGGGCCATGCGCTGCATGGTCGCCTCGCGGGTGGTGACCACCTCGACGATCTCGGCGGGGTCCACCGTGCCCTGTCCGAGTCGGAAGCGCTCCATCAGGTCGGCGGCCAGGGCGCGGACCCGTTGTAGCTCCTGCTCCTGGGAGCGGACCAGCACCTCCACCGCGGTGTCCGGGCGGGCGGGCCGGTATCGGACCGGGTGGCCGGGCAGGCGTGAAATCAGGCCCTTGGCTTCCAGCGCGGCCAGGGCCGAGGCCACCGGCGCGCCGGCCACCCGGGCGCGGAGCTCCGCGGTGGTCGCCGGGCCGCCGTCCAGTAGCGCCAGGTACACGTCCTGTTGCCCGCTGGTCAGACCCACTGCTTCAAGCATGGAGATCACCGCCGTATTTACGACAACACCGTGTTTCAGGCTCCCGCCATCCCTTCCACGCGCACAACCCGCCATGACACCGTGATCTCGAAAATCGAGGGCCCGCAAGGGATCCTGAACAGCCAGGAGTAGGCCTGATGCGATCTGCACGGATACGACATCTGTTGAGCGTCGGTGCGGTTCTCGCACTGACCGCGGCCTTGGCCCCGGGCGGGTTGGCCGCGCCGGGACCGGCCCGGGCCGCGGTCGGCCCGACGACGAACACAGCCACGGCAACCGCCGCAGCCGCAGCCGCCGGATCGTCGGCGGCCCGCCAGGCGGCTGCGAACGGTGACAGCTTCAACCCCGCCAACGCCTACGTCCCCGGCTCGTCCGCCATCGCGCAGCCGTCCCAGTCCTCGCCGACCTCCCCGACCGACCTCACCCCGCCGGGCACCGCGAACGCCGCGGCCGCGGGCGCGTCGAGCACCGCGAACGCCGCCGGCGGCAGCCTCGGCCTCAACCTCTCCGGCAGCGTGGAGTCCGCTCAAGGTGCCGCGATGAGCGACCCGCTCCCCGGTGGCGACTCGCTCGAGTTCTTCAGCCAGGGGGTCGTCAGCCGGGTCCGGTCGGACGGCAGCGCGGTCTGGCAGCGCGGCAGCAACTCGCTCTACCGCGACTGGCACGTCGACTTCGGCAACGCCACTTTCACCGTGACGCCGCAGCTGGCGATCGGCACCGACCCGGCCAATCCGTTCCAGGTGACCACTGCGGAGCCGTTCGCCATGACCAACACCCACCCGTATGCGGTCGGGGACCTCACCGGTGACGGCAGCACCGACATCGCCGTCGCCGAGGCCGTCGGGATCAACCTCGGCGCGTCCACCTGCGGCTGCGGCGGCCGGTTCACCGTGCCCGGATCCGATCTGCACGTCGGCACGTTCGTCACCGTCCTGGACGCCCGGTCCGGCAAGACCCTCTACAGCGAGCTCGACCCGGGCCTCGTCCCGCAGCTCGCGATCGCCGGCCGGAAGCTGCTCATCGGCGACGAGACCGGACCGCCGAGCAACCCCAACGCTCCCGGTGCCTGGGGATCGGTCAGCAGCGTGCGGGCCCTGACCCTGCACGGCGACCGCGGCGACCACGGCGCGCTGCACGCGACCCAGGCGTGGCAGTACTCGACTAAGGCACAGTGGGGCATGCTGCTCGGGCTGCAGACCGTCGGCGGCGACACCGTCGTCAGCTGGTCCGACACCCCGCTCGGCCTCGGCCAGCCCGGCCCGCCGGACGGTCACGTGGTGCGCGTCGACTCCCGTGGCCGGGTGGTCTGGGATCAGCGCACGGCTGGATACCCGGTGCTGTCGGCCTATGATCAGGACCGCGGGGAACTCGCCGTCGTCGACGAGACCGACCCGACCCAGGGCCTTTCGTACACCCTGACGGGGCTTCGGGTCTCGGACGGCCGTGCGGTGAGTAAGGTGACCACCACCGGTGAGCTGCCCACCGCGCTCAACATCAGTGCACTGACGCCCTGGTCCCGGCCGTCGTGGCTGGTCGCCGGGGTGGTGACGACGGCGAACGACGTGCGTCCGCCGTACTACAGCTTCAGCGCGGGCACGATCTCCGCGGTCGATCCCGACGCCCAACGGACCCTGTGGTCGCGCACTCTCACCGCCGCCGGCCCGAACCCGCCGCAGCCCGGCGCGATCGAAGTCGCGACCGACTGGTGGGGCCGCACCTCGGTCGTCGTCGGATCGTGGGCGGGGGCGCCGATGCCGAGCCCGTCCTCGCCGCTGACCGCGGGCGACGACCTCCAGGCCTTTTCCGGCGCCACCGGGGCACCGCTCTGGGACCACTCCGGGGACGTCCCCGACCCGCTGACCCTCGCCACGGTCGATGACACCGTGCGTGGCATCACCCCGGAGCAGGACGTGCTGAGCTACCGGGGCGCCGATGGCGAGCAGGTCGGCCGCGCTCCGCTGGCGGGCCTGATCGACACCGCCGCAGCGGGATCCGTCAACGGCAGGAGCGCCTACTTCACCGGCGATGAGAGCGGCGCGGTGTTCGCCCTCGACGCCGCCTCACTGACCGCCGGCGACGACGTGCCGCGCGCGCTGTGGCGGGCGGACGTCGGCGGACCGGTGAACCAGATCGTGCCTACCGAGGTCGATGGCCGCGGCGTGCTCGCGGTCGCGGCGACCAGCGGCCTGGCTCTGGTCGACGAGCGCACCGGCCGGGTGCTGGACCGGATGGCGCTGCCCGGGCAGTACGCCTGGAACGTGGCGGTCGGCTCCGTGGGCGGGCGCACCGTCGTGGTCAGCGCCACCGACCGGCTCTCCGCCTTCGACGCCGTCACCGGCAAGGCACTGTGGACGTATCAGCCTCCTGCCGCGTCCTACTTCTCCGACGCGTCCGTCGTGGACGGCATGGTCGTGAGCGAGTACCAGAGCCAGGTGCAGCCGGGCCGGGCGCCGACGGCGATGGCGGCGGTCGGTGTCGACGCGGGCACCGGGCACGTGGCGTGGACCGCGGCTAGCGACCCGACGACAACTTCCTCGGCGCAATTGCGCAACGGCGTCGTGGCCGGGCCGGGCATCGCCGGCGCGGGTGCCGACGGCGCCGCCTTCACCTGGACGACCAAGACCTGGCAGGGCCGGGTCGACGTGCGCGACGCGCGGACCGGGGCGCTGGACTACAGCGACACCGCCGACGAACTCGGCCAGCATGAGAACTACTCGCTCGACCCGGCCGCCGGCCTGGTGTCGATCGGCTCGCAGGGCGTGGTCTCGATCGCTCCCGGTGGCCCGATCGCAGTGGACTGGCTCGGCGGGACCGGGGTGGCCGTGGCCGAGTCCGGCGGCGCACCGGTGCTGTTGGAGGGCGAGGCGGGCGTGGCGGTCTACCCGCTCTCGGCGCTGGCCGGCGGCCCGAACCCGCTCATGCCGCTGGCGCAGAACCGGCTGTTCCTCGGCGCCCAACTGTCCGTCGCCGCCGGCAGCACGGTGCTCGCGACGCCGATCAATTGGTTCGAGCACCAGATGATCAGCACGGAGAGCGGACAGTTCGGCCCGCCGTACTCCATCGGGCAGCAGAAGGGACTCGCCGTCTTCAGCCTGACCGGCACTCCGGCTGCGAACGCCGTCCGACAGCCGGCGGCCAACCGGCCGCTGGCCCCGTCCCGGCCGACCTCGCTCTCGCTGTCCGACGACGCCGCCGGCGCCGCCCGGATCGGTGTCGCGCAGCCGGCGGCACAGGTCGAGGTGCACGGCTACAGCGCGACCGGCGCGCCGCGGCTGACCGCGTCCACACCGACCGGATACGACCCCGCGACCATCCGCGCGTACCTGGGCCTGCACGGCACGGGCGCGGGCCAGACGGTGGCCGTGGTCGACGCGCCCGGCAACCCGAACATCGTCAGCGACGTCGACAAGTTCAGCGCCCAGTTCGGGCTGCCGCAGACCTGCACCGCCACCGTGACGGCGAACTGCTTCACCTTCACCGTGGCCGACGACGGCGGGCCGAGCACTCAGACCCCTGACCCGGACTGGGGGCTGGAGACCAGCATGGACGTCGAGTGGATCCACGCGGTCGCGCCGCAGGCCTCGGTGGTGTTGGAGCAGGCGGCGACCGGCTCGTTCGCCGCGCTGTTCCACGCCGTCCAGACCGCGGCCGCGCTGCGACCGGACGCCATCAGCATGAGCTGGGGGATCGGCGGGGAGTTCGTCGACGAGACCTACTACGACCACTTCTGTCAGCTCTCTGACTCAGTGTGCGTAGTCTCCAGCGGCGACCGCGGGAACCCGGGCTCCTACCCGGCCTACAACCCGGCGGCGATCGCCATCGGCGGCACCACTGTCAAGCTGACCCCGACCGGCGGAATCACAAGCGAGACGGCCTGGTCGGGCAGCGGCGGCGGGCAGAGCTACGTGGAACCCACCCCCGCATATCAGCAGTCTGTCGTCACCGGCGGCCGCGGCACCCCCGACGTGAGCTACGACGCGGACCCCTCAACCGGCGTGGCGGTCTACGACAGCTACGCCTACCTAGGCCAATCGGGCTGGTTCCAGGTCGGCGGCACCAGCCTCGGCGCCCCCTCCTGGGCGGCGATCATCACCTCAGCCGACCAACTCCGCACCGCCGCCGGCATGCC
Source organism: Catenulispora pinistramenti (assembly GCF_018274385.1). Lineage (GTDB taxonomy): Bacteria > Actinomycetota > Actinomycetes > Streptomycetales > Catenulisporaceae > Catenulispora > Catenulispora pinistramenti. The sequence continues at coordinate 124,351 of NZ_JAAFYZ010000004.1, forward strand.
GAGACTGACCTCGACCGACGGCGCGGCCCAGCGGGCGGTCTACGGCTCGGCGGCGCAGCTAGGCCAGATCGTCTCGGGGAGCAACGGGTTCTGCCCGAAGCTCTGCACCGCCGGTCCCGGCTACAACTTCGTCACCGGGCTTGGGAGCCCGCGTGCTGGGTTGGACGCGGCGTTGGCTGCGGCGCCGTGAGCTGATGGCTTTTGGTCGGTGGTTGGTGGCTGACGGCTGACGGCTGACGGCTCTCGGTGGGACTCCGCCCGTGGATCGATGCGTCTTGCGTCGGTTCGCGGGCGGGTCTGTTGGGTGAGCGGCTTAGGGTGTGTCAGGGTTGGATCTTTTGGGCGCCGGGTTCGGGGGCGGAGGTTGGGGCGGAGGGTATT